>DASZLW010000428.1:0-6973 GCA_035552175.1 Gaiellaceae bacterium
CGCCGGGTAGTAGACCGAGTCGATGTCGTTCGGCGGGAGATGGCCGTACTGCGACCAGTGGGCGTAGCTCCCGTCCTGCCCCGTCGTCGCGAACCAGGGGTAGTAGAACGCGGAGACGACCGGGGTCGAGCCCGGCTGACCGGCCGCGGAGGCGGCGGCGTTCGGGCTCGAGCCGAACGCCGGCAATGCCGTTGCGGCAGCAACGGCAAACACGCAGATCAGGGCGTACCGCATGGGGGAGACGGATCATCCCACGCTTTCGCCGGCCGTGAAATAGGTCCGGCGGCCCATCTTCGCGGGCGGCGCAGGAACGGGCACGGGCTCTTGTAGACTCGATTCCGAGTTGGCGGGCCGGCCGAGCTTCGAACCGATCGGCCGGCGAGGGTCGCTTCTCGCGCGCCGGCCCGTGGCGTACGCCGCCATCGGCATCGCCGCCGTCGCGATCCGCGTGTGGGTGTACCGCTCGAACCTCGGGATCCCGAACTCGGACGACGCCGTCGTCGGGCTCATGGCACGGCACATCGTCGACGGGCAGTTCACGACGTTCATCTGGGGCCAGGCCTACGGCGGCCCGCAGGAGGCGCTCCTCGCCGTTCCGGGCTTCGCGATCGCGGGGAGCAGCTGGTTCGCGCTCCTGCTCGGCCCGCAACTGCTCTTCCTCGTCGGCACCGTGCTCGTCTGGAGGGTCGGCCTGCGGACACTCGAGGGCTGCGGTGCGTCGGTCGCCACGGCGCTCTACTGGGTGTGGCCGCCGTATGTGCTGTACGGCCTGACGCACGAGACGAGCTTCTACGGCTTCGACATCGTCTACTCGGCGCTCTTGCTGCTGCTCGCGCTCCGGGTCGTCGAGCGTCCCGATCGGATTCGCGTGGGCCTTCTCGGGTTCGTCGCCGGGCTCGCGTTCTGGGAGACGACGCAGATCGTCCCGATTCTCGTCGCGGTCGTCGCCTGGACGGTCTGGAGCAGGCCGAGCGTGCTCCGGCAGGCCTTCACCGCCGTCGCGCTCGCCGCTCTCGGCGCGCTTCCCTGGATCGTCTGGAACCTGACGCACGGCTGGGGCTCCCTGTCGCTTCCCTCCGGCGGGGACACCTCGTATGCGCACCGTCTCCGTCTGTTCTTCTCCCCGGTGCTCCCGATGATGCTCGGGCTGCGGACGCCGTTCTCGCAGGCTCCGCTCTTCGACGCGCCCGTCGTCGACCTCGTCTACGCCGTGCTCTTCGGGCTCTTCGCCTACGGCGCGTTCAGGTCACGCGGGCGGCCCGTGTCGCTCCTCTACGTCGTCGGGGCGCTGTACCCGTTCCTCTACGCACTCGCGGGGCAGACCTTCAACTCGACCCAACCGCGCTACCTCTTCGTCCTCTCCCCCGTGCTCGTCCTCGTCGCGGCCCAGGCGATGACGACGTGGCTGCGGGCCTCCCTCCTGATCGCGGTCGCCTGCGCAGTCACGGTCGTGACGCTGCACCGCATGGAGCCGGTGCCGACCGACCTCCCGCAGGCGCCCAGGAACCTCGCGCCGCTCGTCGCGACGCTCGACGCCAACCACCTCGACCGCATCTACGCGCCGTACTGGCTCGCCTACGTGCTCGACTTCGACACCCGGGAGCGAATCGTCGCCGTCGAGAACAAGTTCGGGTCGATCGGCTTCGAGCGCCCGGACGGTGCCGTTCCGCCGGACCCGTTCGTACGCTACGCCGACTACCAGCGAGAGGTGGGGGCTGCCCGGCACGGCTACGTCTTCTTCCGGCGCGGGCTCGGTGCGATCGCGATCGTCCCGGCCCTCGAGCGGCACGGCTTCCGGAAGGTGGTCGTCGGCCCGTTCGCCGTCTTCGTGCCGCCGGGGCCCGGGTCGCTGAAAGCGCTCAGGGCTTGAACTTCGACGAGCGAAGGACGCCCGCGCGGTGCAGGACCAGGCGTCCCGCGAGGCGCAGCGTCTTGAGGCCGTACACCGTCGCCGGGCCGAGCGAGATCGACGAGGCGTCCTCGAAGTAGATCGACTTCGCCGGCACGTCGACGATCCGGAACCCGAAGTGCGCTGCCTGCATCAGCATCTCGGAGTCGAACGCGAAGTCGAGCGAGTTCCGTAGAAACGGCACGGTCATCAGGAGCTCGCGCGAGTATGCGCGGTAGCCGGTGTGCAGATCCGTGAGCCGGGTTCCCATCACGACGTTCTCGATCGTCGTCAGGACGCGGTTCGCGACGTACTTGTAGAGCGGCATCCCCCCCGCTCGTGCCATGCCGGGCACCGCCAGCCGCGAGCCGAGGACGAGGTCGGCCTCGCCGCGCAGGATCGGCGCGACGAGATCCGGGATCAGCGTCGGCTCGTACTGCCCGTCGGGGTGGAGCATCACCACGATGTCCGCCTCGTTCTGGAGCGCCCAGAGGTAGCACGTCTTCTGGTTGCCGCCGTACCCGACGTTGTGCGGGTGCCAGATCACGTGCAGCGGCAGCCTCCGCGCGACTGCAACGGTGTCGTCGGTCGACTTGTCGTCGACGAGGATGAGCTCGTCCGCCCAGCCGGCCGGGATCGCCGAGACGGTCCGCTCGAGCGTCCTCGCCGCGTTCATCGCCGGCATCACGACTGCGATCCGGACACTCGAGCGTGCACGGGCCTCCGGCGGCACCGCCTCCTGGTCGCGCGGTATGTCCCCTTCTCCGGGCGCACCCACCGCCGATCCGGAACGCGCACCCGGCCCAACTTGCGTAGGACGATCCGGCGAGCTCTGCAGGCCCGCAACGTACCACTCCACGCGATTCGTGCTTGCCTCGAAGGTCAGCGCCGTGAAGTAGACTCGCCCGGCTTTGAAGCGTCCGGGGGGCTTGAACTGGAGCACCGGCGGCCGCCCGGCCGCGGTGATCCCGGGCCTCACGTTCGCGGCCGCCGCTGCGGCGGGGATCGCGCTTCGCGTCTGGCTCTACCGGTCGGCGCTCGGGATCCCGAACTCGGACGAGGCCGTGGTCGGCCTGATGACGCGCCACATGATCGACGGACAGTTCGCGACGTTCT
Organism: Gaiellaceae bacterium; assembly: GCA_035552175.1. Lineage (GTDB taxonomy): Bacteria > Actinomycetota > Thermoleophilia > Gaiellales > Gaiellaceae > PALSA-600. The sequence goes on from DASZLW010000428.1 coordinate 3,005, forward strand.
TCTGGGGCCAGGCCTACGGGGGCTCCCAGGAGGCGCTCCTCGCGGTTCCCGGGTTCGTGATCGCCGGTAGCGGCTGGCTCGCGCTCCGTGCGATCCCGCTCGTGCTCTTCCTCGCGACGCTCGTGCTGGTCTGGCGGATCGGGCTGAGGACGATCGGGCCGCGCGCCGCGTCGGTTGCGGTCGCCCTCTACTGGATCTGGCCGTCGTTCGTGATCTACGTGCTCACGCACGAGCTCGGGTTCTACGGCAGCGACGTCTTCTACTGCGCGCTGGTCCTGTTGCTCGCGCTTCGACTCGCCGAACAGCCGGATCGGGCGCGCGCCGGCCTTCTCGGCCTCGTCGCGGGGCTCGCATTCTGGCAGACCTCGCAGATCGTGCCGATCATCGTCGCCGTCGTCGCCTGGATCGTCTGGACAGAGCGAGGAGCGCTCCGCCGGCTCTGGATCGCGCTCATCGGCGCAGCGATCGGAGCATCGCCGTGGCTCGCCTGGAACCTCACCCACGGCTGGGCCTCCCTCAGCCTTCCGTCGGGAGCCGAGACGTCGTACGAGCATCGGCTCCGTGTCTTCTTCTCGCCGGTGCTCCCGATGATGCTCGGTCTCCGCACCCCGGTCTCGCAGAAGCCGCTGCTGCCCTCTGCCGCCCTGGTCGACGCGATCTACGTCGCGCTGCTCGCGCTGTTCCTCGTCGGCGCCTACCGGGCGCGGCACCGTCCCGCGTCGCTCCTCTACGTCGTCGCCGCCGTGTACCCGTTCGTCTACGGGCTCGCCTCCCAGACGTTCGACTCGAGCGATCCGCGCTACGTCGTCGTGCTGACGCCGGTTTTGTCGCTGCTCGCAGCGCAGCTCATGACCGGGCAGATCCGCGCGCTCGTGATCCTCGCGGGGATCGCCGTCGTGTCGCTCGTGACGCTCCAGCGGCTCGAGCGGCTGCCGACCCGCGCTTTGACCTCCGCTGCGCTGCCGACGGCGCCGCGCAACCTGGAACCGCTCGTCTCCACGCTCGACGGCCTACACCTGGACCGGGTCTATGCTCCGTATCTCTTGGCCTACGTGCTCGACTTCGACACGAAGGAACGGATCGTCGCCGTCGAGGCGAAGTTCGACGACGTCGAGTTCGTCGGCGGCCAGGCGGTTCTCCCCCACCACCCGTCCGTTCGCCAACCGGCGTACCTGCGTGAGGTTGCGGCGGCGCCGCGGCGGGGCATCGTCCTCTTCCGGACGGACATCGGGACGGTGCCGATCATCGGGGCGCTCGAGCGTCACGGGTTCCGACGTACGGCGGTCGGCCCGTTCGTCGTCTTCAGCCCGCCGGGCTGAGCGGGCTCAAGAGAGCCATTTCACGCTGCAGCCCGAGGCCGGCGTGACCGCGATCGGCGGTGTTCCGCCGGCGAGGGAAGCATCGAGAGCATCGCGGAGGTAGCTCGCGCCGACCGCCGTCTCGTCGCGGCTGTCGTCGATGGCGCCGTGGTACACGAGCGTGCGGCCGCTGTCGAAGACGAAGACCTCGGGCGTGCGCTCCGAACCGAGAGCGCGGGCGACCGACTGCTCGGGGTCGTGCAGGTAGTCGAAGCTGTAACCCGACGAGGCGGCATGCTCGACCATCTTCTCGAAGGAGTCCTCCGGGTATCGCGAGGAGTCGTTCGAGTTGACGGCGACGAGCCGGACGCCGCGGCCGGCGTAGTCGTCCTGGATCGCCGTCATCCGATCCTCCCACGCGAGCACGTACGGGCAGTGGTTGCAGGACTGGACGAGGACGAGGATCTTCGCGTCCTCGTACTCCGCGAGCTCGTGCTCGGTCCCATCGACCCCGCGGAGCCGGAACGCCGGCGGCGGCGAGCCGAGGGCGAGGCTCATCGGAGGGCCTCCTCGAGCTGCACCCGGCTCGGCACCGGCGAGATGCGGCCATCGGGCAGCCGGTAGATGCGGCAGTTGAGGGCGGGCCGCTGCGAGGCACCGTCGGGGTCCACGTCGCGCCCGTCGAAGCGGATCGTCGGCGATCCGGGAAAGCTCAGCGTCTCGGCCTCCTCCTGCGTGTGCACCTCGTGCAGCTCGACCGGCACGTCGACGCCCTCCGCGTCGAGCACTTCGCGGAGCAGGTCGAGCGCCTCCGGGTGCGAGGGGCATCCCTCCCAGTAGAGAACCTCGATCCTTGCGGGCACACCCATCGTCGAAATCTACCTCGCGACCGCTGCCTCGCGCCTGCGTCTCGCTTACGACGTGCGCTCGACGACGAGGTAGCCGTCGACCTCGTCGTCGGGCTCGGCCGCGACGAGGCGGACGACGAGCAGGTCGCCTCCCCGGCCGCGGTGGATACGGTCGCCGGGGCTCCATTTGGGAACCGCGGCCCGTAACGAGCCGAGATCTTCGCCGTCGGCGCTGATGAGACGATAGGAAGGCAAGGGACGCGGCAAGGTACCGCTTCTGCCGGACATCCTGCGCCGGCAACCCGCGCGGCCGGTCAGAGGCGGCTGTTCTTCCGCTTGCGCCAGGCGCGAACCCCGAGGCGAATCGCGCGTCGCAGGAGGAAGAACATGGCGGGAGTCTAGTCGGTTGCCGATGCCGAGCGCGGCGGCATACAGCTTCTTCAGTCGGGGTGCCCGGATTTGAACCGGGGACCTCTTGTCCCCCAGACAAGCGCGCTAACCAGGCTGCGCCACACCCCGTGATGCGTTCTCATCGTATCCGCGGCTCGGGGATACAGTGCCGCGACGTGGTAGGCGACCCGGAGGATGCCGATCGCTCTGCTGTTCTCGCACTCGTGACGGAGTACTTCTCGAACCCCGAGATGGACGGAAACGGTGCGTTCGCCGGGCCGGTTCGGGAATGGATCGAGCTGTACCCCGAACCGACCTCGTCGGTGACGCGGGTCGTGCACGAGCGGGAGCTCGAGCACGCGGAGATCGTCGAGCTGACGGCCGACCGAGCTGTCGTCGAGGTTCGTGCGAGGTTCAGCTGGCGGCTGATTCGAGGCACCTGGTCCCGCGAGTATTCGTCTCGCGGGCCGACCGAGCTCTGCAAGCTCGACGGCACGTGGCGGATCGTCGACTACGACGCCGACGGCCAGAGCCGCCGAGCATCCCTCGTCGTCGGCGAGCTCGCGGAGCAGCGTCGAGACGGCGCAACCGTGAAGGTGCTCGGGACGGACAAGAACAAGATCGCGAGCGGCGCCGTCATCGAGCTCACGAATACGGGCACCGAGCCCGTCGAGGTGAAGAGCGCCTTCGCCCTCGTCGAGGACAGCACGATGTGGGAGTCGATGTCGATCGAACCGGCAGGCCCCGTACCTGGTGGCGAGTCACGGCGGTTGCGGCTGAGCGGAAGGTTCGCGGTCCCCCAGACCGAGGCGGTCTTCGCGCTTGCGCTCGACGCGAGAACCCCGACGCGACGGCTGCCGTTCGTGATAACGGTCCCCGCAACTCCACCCGAGGATCTCGTTCCGCAGCCAGCGCCGCCGCGCCTGCCGCAGTTTCGACGCTCGTGGCCGCGCGCACTCGTCGTCTATGCGGCAATCACCGCGGTAGGCGCATGGTGGTACGGATGGCTTGCAATCTTCGTGCCGATCTACGTCGGCCTCCACATCTACTGGCAGTTCCGCAGGGGCGGCCGTCTTCCGCGCCACCTCGACCCCGTTCGCTACGGCGTCGACGCCGCCGTCGTCGCTCTCGCGTTCCTCGCACTCTGGGAGACGCCCGCCGTCGAGTTCGCGGTCCCGTTCCTGGTCGCGGTCGCGGTCTTCTTCGCACTCACACCGCTTCGCCGCGGACGTGAGGCACAGGCGATCGCGGGAGTCGTCGCCGGCCTCGCGTGGCTGTTCGTCCTCGGTACGGACACCAAGGCGCTCGCGCCGTGCCGGATCGCCGACGGGGCGCCTTCGGGAACCGCCCGCGCCTTTGCGGAGGCGATCGTCGCGGGAAACGGCGTCCGGGCTTCCTCATACGCGCTCAGTGATCCACCGCTCGAGCTTCGG
>DASZLW010000429.1:0-6650 GCA_035552175.1 Gaiellaceae bacterium
TGGATCGAGCTGCCCCATATTGAGCCGCCCTGTATCGAGCTGCCCCGGATCGAGCTGCCCCGTCCCGAAAGACCCATGGCTGTTCTGGCCATGGCCGGACCCCCACCCAGGGTGGGAGGGGGAACCCGCCTCCCACACCAGGAATTCTATCGCCGAACCTGTCACAGGAGTGTGCCGTCTTTCTGAATTCTTCGCCGCTTTCGGCCCTTTGGGACAGGAGCACCCATGCAAAGAGCGGGAGATCATGCGTGCGCCCCGCTGTGCACGTGCGCATGTGCGTCGCTCGGTGCGACGATTCCCTCGAGCGTCGACTCACCGTCATGAGGACATCGCCCGAGCTCCACATGCGCCTCGAACTCCGCGCCCCACTTCTCGAGGTAGCTCGCCACCGGATAGACGGCGAAGTCGCCGAGCGCGCACAGCGACTTGCCGAGCATCCTCGACCCGACCGAGCGGAGAAGCGCGATGTCGTCGTCCGAGCCTCGACCCGATTCGAGACGCTCGAGAAGCTGCACCATCCAGCGTGTCCCCTCGCGGCAGGGAGTGCACTTCCCGCACGACTCGTGCATGTAGAACTTGGTCGAGCGCAGGGCGAGCTGCACCATGCAGCAGCGGTCGTCGACGACGATCAGCGACGCTGCGCCGAAGAACGTGCCGATCGCGCCGAGCGAGTCGTAGTCGAGCGGGACGTCGATCTGATCCGGCGAGAGTGCCGGCACCGACGATCCGCCGGGGATCACGGCCTTCAGCTCGCGTCCCTCCGCGATCCCGCCCGCGTGCTCGTAGATCAGCTCGCGCATCGGCGTTCCGAGCTCGAGCTCGTAGTTGCCGGGCCGCGCCACGTTGCCGGAGATCGAGAAGATCGCCGTTCCCGGCGAGGACTCGACGCCGATCTTCGCGAACTTCGCCGGGCCGAGCTCGATGATCGACGGCACCGTTGCGATCGTGCAGACGTTGTTGATCTGCGTCGGGGCGTTGAAGAGGCCCTGGATCGGCGGGAACGGCGGCCGCGGCCGCGGCTGCCCGCGCCGGCCCTCGAGCGAGTCGAGGAGGGCGGTCTCCTCGCCGCAGATGTAGGCGCCGGCGCCGCGGTACACGGTGATCTCGACGTCGCCGAAGAGCCCGGCGTCGCGCGCTTCGCCGACGGCGCGCTCGAGGATCTCGAACTCGGCGAGGTACTCGCCGCGGATGTAGATGTAGACGTCCCTGCACTCGATCGCGTGCGCCGCGATCAGGCAGCCCTCGATCAGCCGGTGCGGCACCTTCGCCATCACCTCGCGGTCCTTGAAGGCCCCGGGCTCCGACTCGTCGGCGTTGACGACGAGGTACTTCGGCCTCGACGAGCCTCGGTCGATCAGCGACGCCTTCCGGCCCATGGGGAACCCGGCGCCGCCGCGCCCGCGCAGGTTCGCGGCGAGGAGCGTCTCGATCAGCTTCTCGGGCTTCATCCGCCGCGCCTTCGGCAGGCCTGCGTACCCGCCGGCCGCCTGGTACTCGGCGAGCTTCGTCAGGTCGCGCTCGTCCGCGCCTGCGAGGAGAACGCTACGCGCGCCCATCGATGCCCTTCACGATCGCAGGCACGCCCTCGGGCGTCACGTGCTGGTGGTAGCGGCTGTCGACCGCGACGACGGTCGCGTACCCGCAGCCGCCGAGACACTCGACGGTGCGGAACGTGACCTTCCCGTCGGCCGTCGTCTGACCCGCCCGCACACCGAGCGCATCCTCGAACGCCGACACGACCCGCTGCGCGCCGACGAGGGCGCACGAGAGGTTCGTGCACACCTCCACGAGGTGCTGCCCGACGGGCTCGAGGTGGAACATGTCGTAGAACGACGCGACGGCGTGGCAGTAGGCAGGCGTCAGGTCGAGCGCCTCGGCGACCTCGCGGATCGCCTCGGGCGGTAGCCACCCGTACTGCTCCTGCGCAAGCCGGAGCGCCGGGATCGTCGCCGAGCGCGAGCCCTCGGGGAACCGTTCGCGCACCGTCTGGATCCGGTCGTGAAGGGACGCCGTGATGCTCACCGGTCGACCTCGCCCATTACGGTGTCGAGCGAGCCGACGATCGCGATCATGTCCGCGACGAAGGCGTCCGACATGCACGTCGCCGTCGCCTGCAGCGCCACGAACGAGGGCGCCCGGAACTTCACGCGCCACGGGCGCGGGCCACCGTCCGAGACGACGTAGCAGCCGAGCTCACCGCGCGGCGACTCGATCGTGACGTACACCTCGCCCTCCGGAACCCGGTAGCCCTCGGTGACGATCTTGAAGTGGTGGATGAGGGACTCCATCGAGGTGTGGAGCTCCTCGCGGGGCGGCAACACGACCTTGCGGTCGTCGGCGATCCACGCCGCTCCCTTGGGCATCGTCTCGAGCTCGTCGAGGCACTGCGCTACGATCTTCACCGACTCGCGCATCTCCTCCATGTGGACGCGGTAGCGGGCGTAGACATCGCCCTCCTCGTACACCGGCACGCGGAAGTCGCATTCGGCATAGGTGAGGTACGGCTCGACCTTGCGGAGATCCCAGTCGACCCCGGAGGCGCGCAGCACCGGCCCGGACTGGCCCAGCGCGATCGCATCGTCGCGCGAGAGCAGCCCCAGCCCGACCGTCCGTTCGAGCCAGATCTTGTTTCGGTCGACGAGGCCCTCGTACTCGTCGACGGCCTTCGGCATCCAGTTCACGAACCGCCGCGCCTCGGGATAGAACCCGGGCGGGATGTCTTCGGCGAGCCCGCCGGCCTGGAAGTAGCGCGTGTGCATGCGCGTCCCGCACACCATCTCGGAGAGATCCATGATCATCTCCCGCTCGCGGAAGCAGTACCAGAACATCGAGATCGCTCCCAGCTCGAGCGCCGCCGTCCCGAGCCAGATCAGGTGCGAGTGGATCCGGTTGAGCTCGCACAGGCAGGTGCGCATCCAGGAGGCCTTCGGGGGGATCGGGAGGCCGAGGAGCTTCTCGATCGCGAGCACGAAGACGAGCTCGTTTGCCTGGTAGGAGAGGTAGTCGATCCGCTCCGGGTAGGTGATCGCCTTCCACCAGGTCTTCTGCTCCATGCTCTTCTCGAAGCCGGTGTGGAGGTACCCGACGACCGCCTCGAGCCCGACGACGTCCTCGCCGTAGAGGTCGACGATCAGGCGGAGCACGCCGTGCGTCGAGGGGTGGTTCGGGCCGAAGTTGATCTCGAGCACGTCACCCGTCGCCTTGAGCTCCTCGCTGACCTTGAGCACGGTCGGGATCGGACGCGGAATCCGTGTGCCCTCGTAGATCGCGGCACGCGTTCTTTCGGGTGCGACGGCCATTACTCCGCTTCCGAGAACCGGACGGGCTCGCCGCCGATCGGGTAGTCCTTGCGCAGTGGGTGTCCCTCCCAGTCGTCGTCGGTGAGGATGCGCTTCAGGTTCGGGTGGTCGGCGAACGGGATGCCCATGAGGTCCCAGACCTCGCGCTCGTGCCAGTCTGCGGTCGGCCAGATCTCGACCACGCTCGCGATCTCCTGCCCGTCGTCGAGCCAGGCCTGGACGCGAACGCGCCGCGGCGGCGTCGTGACGGCGAGCAGGTGGTAGCTGACCGAGAAGCGCTTCGGCTTCGGCTTCGGGAGCATCTGGAACCCCTGCGTCATCGGCCGGTTCAGGTCGCGTCCCGAGGCGGTGCCGATGTAGCCGGACACGCCGCTCCCACCCCAGCCGAGGTAGTCGGCCGCCGTCACGTCCGACAGGAAGTCGAATCCCTCGCCGTCACGGAGATGGGTGCATGCCTCGAGCAGGCGCGCCGGATCGACGACGAGCGTCGTCTCTCCATGCCCTTCCTCGACGCGTACGAGCCCCGGCACCTGCTTCCATTCGCTCACGACGCCACCGGCCGCAGATCGTAGGCGGGCGGAACTCCGGCCTGGACGGCCTCGTGCAGGCGGATGATCCCCTCCATCAGCTGCTCCGGCCGCGGCGGGCAGCCCGGGACGTAGATGTCGACCGGCGTGATCTTGTCGACCGACTGCAGGATCGCGTAGTTGTTGAACATCCCGCCCGAGCTCGCGCAGGCGCCCATCGCGATCACCCACTTCGGCTCGAGCATCTGGTCGTAGATCTGCCGGAGCGGCGCCGCCATCTTGTGCGAGACGCGGCCCGAGACGATCAGCAGGTCGGCCTGGCGCGGGGAGGAGCGGAAGGCCTCCATCCCGAAGCGGGCGATGTCGTAGCGCGCGCCGACGATCGCCATCATCTCCATCGCGCAACACGCGAGGCCGAACGTGTCCGGCCACATGGACTTCGTCTGCGCCCACGCGACGGCCTTCGCGAGCGTCGTCAGCCCGACCTTCTGCTCGAGGTTGTCGATCTCGGTCTCGAACTTGCCGGGCGCCTTCGTCGGCCAGAGCAGCCGCTCGGTGTGGAGCCCGTGGTCGCGGAGCCGCTTGTCCTTCTCTATCGCCAATTCAGGGCTCCCTTGCGCCAGATGTAGACGTATGCGAGCGCGAGGATCACGAAGAACGTGAGCAGCTCGAAGAAACCGAACCATGCGAGCTCGTGGAGGATCACCGCCAGCGGATAGAAGAAGACGATCTCGATGTCGAAGAGGATGAACAGCATCGCCGTGAGGTAGAAGCTGACCGTGAACCGCTGCTTCTGCGGGGGGCCTTCCGAAACGCCGGACTCGAACGGGATCGTCCTCGCGCGGACGATCCGCTTGGGGCGCGTCGCGAACGCGAAGCTCGCCACGATCATCGTCGTGGGGATCATCAACGCGAGAAATCCGTAGATCGCGAACGGTAGCCAGTCGTCGAACAAGCGTGTCTCCTCCGCGCGGTGCCGGACGTTGGACGCTACCACGGCCCAAACGGTGCCCAGCGGTTCCCAAGCGATGTTCCGACCTGGGGCGGGTGGGTACACTTCGACTCGATGGCGACGATAGAAACACCTGTGACGACGGAAACGCCCCTGACCACGGTCACCCTGACCGAGCGCGCGGCCGTGAAGGTGCGCGACCTCATGTCGCAGGAGCCGGCAGGCGAGGCCGAGGTGCTTCGCGTGGCGATCCAGGGCGGCGGGTGCGGTGGTTTCGAGTACGCGCTCGGCTTCGATCGGGGCGCCTCGGGCGAGGACGCCGAGTTCGAGTTCCACGGCGTCAGGGTCGTCGTCGATCCGGCAAGCGCCCAGTATCTGACGGGTGCCACGGTCGACTACGTCGAGTCGCTCAAGGAGTCGGGCTTCAAGGTCGACAACCCGAACGCCTCGGGCTCGTGCGGCTGCGGCCACAGCTTCCAGGTGGCCGAGGACGGCGGCGAGCACGCCGACGGCCATACGCACGGCGCCGGCTGCTCTCACTGACCCTGTGACTCTCTGAGGCGTGCGGGTCGCGGTCGTCGGCTCCGGCCCCGCCGGGTTCTACACGGCAGGGCCGCTCCTCACGGCGGGCGCCCAGGTCGACCTGATCGAGAGGCTGCCGACGCCCTGGGGCCTCGTTCGCCTCGGCGTTGCCCCCGACCATCCCGAGATCAAGTCCGTCTCGCGCGTCTTCGAGAAGATCGCGAAGCAGGACGGGTTCCGCTTCTTCGGCAACGTCGACATCGGGCAGGAGGTGAGCCACGCCGAGCTCGAGGGGCTCTACGACGCGGTCGTGTACACGGTCGGCGCTCAGACCGACCGCCGGATGGGGATCCCGGGCGAGGATCTGCCAGGCTCCTGGCCTGCCACCGCGTTCGTCGCCTGGTACAACGGCCATCCCGATTTCCAGCACCTCGAATTCGACCTCTCGAGCGAGCGGGCGATCGTGGTCGGGAACGGGAACGTCGCGGTCGACGTCGCCCGGCTCCTGTCGCTCACGGCCGAGGAGCTCGCACCCACCGACACGACCCAGGCCGCGATCGACGCGATCGTCGGCTCGGACCTCCGCGAGATCGTGATGCTCGGCCGGCGCGGGCCCGCCCAGGCGGCGTTCACGAACCCGGAGCTGAAGGAGCTCGGCGAGCTCGCCGGCGCCGATGTGATCGTCGATCCGGAGGACCTCGAGCTCGATCCGGCGAGCGAGGCCGCTCTCGCCGAGGACCGCTCGACGGCCCGCCGAAACGTGGACCTGCTCCGCACCTACGCCGCGCGCGAGCCCGAAGGGAAGCCGCGCAAGCTCGCGCTGCGCTTCTGCGTGTCCCCGGCCGCGATCCTGGGCGACGGCAAGGTCGAGGCCGTCGAGGTCGTCCGCAACACGCTCGTCGCCGACGAGTCGGGCCAGCTCCGCGCGGTCCCGACGGAGGAGCGCGAGACGATCCCCTGCGGGATCGTGCTCCGCAGCGTCGGCTACCGGGGCGTCGCGCTTCCCGGCGTCCCGTTCGATGAAGGCCGCGGCGTGATCCCGAACCGGGAGGGCCGCGTCGTCGGCGAGGCCGGCGAGCCGATCCCGGGCCTCTACTGTGCGGGCTGGATCAAGCGCGGCCCGAGCGGCGTGATCGGAACGAACAAGAAGGATGCCGCCGAGACAGCCGCCCACGTCCTCGAGGACGCCGACGCGGGGCGGCTTCCTGCAGGCGACGGTGACCTGGAGGCGCTGCTCGTCGAGCGCGGGCTCCCGTTCGTCGAGTACGCGGGCTGGGAGGCGATCGACGCGCACGAGCGAGGCCTCGGAGCCCCGCACGGCCGCCCGCGCGTCAAGCTCGCGACCTGGGA
>DASZLW010000430.1:0-4321 GCA_035552175.1 Gaiellaceae bacterium
AGCGTCGATGCGACCACCCGCAAGCTCGACCGCCTCTTCGCAGAGCGCGCAGCCTGGCAGGGTCAGCCCCAGACGGCGGAGACCCAGCAGCACATAGCCGCGTTGACCGACCAGATCTCGAAGCTCCGCCGCAGCCGTACCGCCACGATCCGCAACGCGAGCTATGCGACCGTCGAGCTGCAGCTCACGACCAGGGCGGCCCCCGCTCCGCTGCAGCACGGCAAGAGCCATTTCCACGGGCTCGCCGTCGCGTTTCGCTGGATCGGGATCGGCGCCGTGTACGCACTCGCGCTCGGCACGCCCGTCCTCGCACTCCTCGTCCTCGTCTGGCTCGCGACCCGCGGCCTCCGCCGCCGGCGCGAGGACGCGCTCCTCAGCCGTCCTTAGAAGAGTCGCTCGAATCGCCCTTCAGCTGGGCGAAGATACGGAACGTGGGCTCCCCGACCGGAAGCTCGCCGAACTCGGGGTTGATGCAGCCCGTGTCGTCCGTCCGCGACATGTAGGTGTTCTCGACGGCCGTCTTGCACATCGGCAGTGGCTGCCTCACCGCCCGGATCGCGCCGAAGCCCGTCTGGCGCCGCTCGGCCGCCCGCAGCATGTCGAGGTCGATCTCGACGTCGTAGATCTTCTGCATGCAGCCCGTGTAGGTGTGACCCCAGGCCTCGTAGGAGTAGACGAACGGGCAACCCTTCTCGAGGCACGCGCCGGGGTAGACGACCTTGTCGCAGTGCACCTCGCACCGGCGGCATTGCATCTCCTCCTGCGGGTGCATCGGGAGTGACGGGGATCCTTGCTTTCTGGCCACGACACCATTGTCTGCCCCGTTTCGCGGTTCTTCAAGACTTGACTTTCGCGCCTTGCGGCGCTAGAGCCCGGCAAACACGGCCGTTCCCATAGGCTGAAAAACGTGGTGCGAGCCCTCTATCTGGCTTCTCTCGCACTCACGCCGGTCGTCCTCCTCGCTCGCTACGCCCTTCACGTCGACGGGACCGCGCTCTTCGTCCTCTCCTGCGCGGCGCTCACGCCGCTCGCGTTCCTGATCGGCGAGGCGACCGAGAACGTGGCCGAGCACACCGGCCCCGGGATCGGCGGGTTCCTCAACGCCAGCTTCGGCAACGCACCCGAACTGATCATCGCGCTCTTCGCGATCGCGGACGGGCTGCCGAACGTCGTCCGCGGCTCGATCGCCGGCTCGGTCGTCTCGACCGCGCTCCTCGTCTTCGGCGGCGCGCTCGTCTTCGGCCGCGACGGCGACCCGATCGACCGGCGCTCGACGCTCGTCCAGATGTCGCTCGTCCTCGGCGCCGTCCTGCTCTTCCTCATTCCGGCGGTCGGCGGCTGGCACGGGAACCCCGACCGTCACAGCCTCTATCTCGTCACCCTCCCGGTCGCCGCGGTGCTGCTCCTCGTCTACCTCACGGTGACCGTGAAGAACCTGCGCGCCCACAACGCCGCGCACGTCAGCGAGGCCGCCGCCGGCTCCTGGAGCCTCAAGACCGCGGTGCTGGCCCTCGCCGCCGCGACCGTCGCAACGGCACTCGTGTCGGAGGTGCTCGTGCACTCCCTCGAGACGTTCGGCCGCGAGCTCGGGCTCTCCGAGTTCTTCGTCGCGGCCGTGATCGTCGCCTTCGTGGGGAACGCCGCCGAGCACGGAGGCGCGATCGTCACGGCGCGGCGAGGCAACACCGGGCTCGGCGCCGAGATCGCGGTCTCGTCCTCGACGCAGGTCGCCGTCTTCGTCGCACCGGCGATCGCGCTTCTCTCGGGCCTCGTCGGGCGTGGCCTTCCACTCAGCTTCCGCCCGATCGAGATCGCCACGATGGCGATCTCGGCAGTCGTGGTGATCGTCGTCTCGCTCGACGGACGTGCTCGCCGTGCCGAAGGCTGGATGCTGGTCGCCGGCTACGCGATCGCCGCGACGGCGTTCGCACTCTCGGGCGACCGCTAGCCCGGCGTGGCTTCCTGCGTCCGCGTGAACGGGTAGCCGGCCCAGATCATCCGGTCGCCCTCGACGCGCAGCCGCTCCCCGCGCTCGCGACCCGAGACGACCCGCCAGCCTCCGTCGGGCAGCGGCTCGAACACCGCCGGCTTCACGCGCGGCGGAGCGCCCGGGATCTCCGAGACGAGCTTGCCGTTGCGCCACGCGAAGACGAACTCCATCCCCTCCGACCACCAATGCCCGAGGATCGCGGCGACCTCGGGAGGTGGCGCCGGCTCGGGCTTCCACGCCTCTATGGCGGCCGGCCACTTGTCGAGCGTGATCCCGGCAAGCTCGATCGCGAGCTCGCGCGTCGGCGCCCGAGTGCCGGAGTTCGCGAGCACCGCGGCCCCCACCTTCGACTCCCGGTTCACGTACAGGCCGGCGAGGAACCCGGGCATCGCGCCGCCGTGGCCGCCGTAGACCTTTCCCTTCACGTTGACGAGCTCGAGCCCGAGACCCCACCCCGCTACCCAGTCGTCCGGGTTCATCATCACCTGGGGCGCCCACATCTCGTCGGCCGTTGCAGGATCGAGGACGCCCTCGCGCCCGTCGGCGAGGAACGCGACCCACCGGCAGAGGTCGCCGACCGTCGACCAGAGCTGCCCCATCGCCGCGATCCCGCGCATGTCGCTGTGCGGCTCCCGCGCGGCCGTCCCGGCGAAGTCGTCGACCAGGTAGCCGAATGCGTGCGGCGCCTGCTCGGACCACGTCGTCCGCTCGAGCCCGAGGGGTGCCAGGATCTCGCGGTCGACGTACTCGGTATAGGGGCCGCCGCTCGCCCGCGCGATGATCTCGCCGAGAAGGCCGTAGCCGAGATTCGAGTAGTGATGCGCTCTCGCGGCCGGGAGAACCTCCTCGTAGGACTCCATCGCCGCCAGCACCTCCTCGATCGTCGGCGCCGCCCCCGTCGCGAACATCTCTCCCGCCTCGCGCTGCAGGCCCGAGATGTGCGCGAGCAGCCGCCGGATCGTCGGCGAGCCTTTCGCGACTTCGGGAAGATGCTCCCCGATCCGGTCGTCGAGATCGAGCTTGCCCGCGTCGCGGAGCTGCATCACCGCGACCGCCGTGAATGTCTTCGTGATCGAGCCGACGCGATACTGCATCTCGGGCGTCGCCTCGACGCCACCCTCGCAGTCGGCGAGCCCGGCGGCCCCGGACCAGGCGAGCTCGCCCTCGCGCACGACCGCCGCGGCAACCGACGGGAGCCGGTCCGCCTGCTTCGTCCGCAGGGCGCGATCGAGCGCCGGAGCGAGGTCGCCCGGAACGGGCTTGCTATCTGTGGGCAAGGGTCCCGAGCGCTTTCGGAACGAGCTCGATCGCCTGGTCGACGTCGTCGTCGGAGATGTCGAGATGGGTCACCGCTCGCAGCACGCCCGGCCGCACCGTGCTGCTCAGACCGACGCCGGCGCTGCGGAACCGCTCGGCGGCCTCGGTCGCGGTCAGCCCCAGCGACCCCACGTCGACCTGGACGAAGTTCGTCTCGACGCGCTCCAGCTCGACCGGCATCCCGTGCTCGATCCACCCCTCTGCGAGCCGGTGGGCCCGGTCGTGATCGAGCTCCAGCCGCTTGACGTTGTTCTCGAGCGCGTACAGCCCGGCCGCGGCGACGATCCCCGCCTGGCGCATCGCGCCGCCGAACCGGTGCTTCTCGACCCGCGCCTGCGCCATCAGGTCGACCGACCCCGCGATCACCGCGCCCATCGGGCAGCCGAGGCCTTTGGAGAGGCACAACGTGACCGTGTCGAAGAGCCCGCCCATCTCGGCTGCGGCGACGCCCGAGGCGACCGACGCGTTCGCGATCCGCGCTCCGTCGAGGTGCACGGCGAGCCCGAGCTCGCGCGCGGTCGCGACCACCGCGCAAAGCTCCTCGAACGGCCAGAGCGCTCCGCCGGAGCTGTTGTGCGTGTTCTCGAGCGCGACGATCGAGATCCGCGGCCCGTGCAGGCGGTCGGGCGGCCTGACGGCGCTCCGGAGCTGCGCCGGCGAGATCCGACCGAGGTGTCCCGGGAGGCCGCGCGTCTGCAGCCCCGAGTGCATCGCGGCCCCCCCGAGCTCGGAGATCATGATGTGCGCCGTCTCCTCGACGACGAGCTCGGTGCCGCGCTCGCCCAGGATCGACAGCGCGATCTGGTTCGCCATCGTGGCCGTCGGCAGGTAGACCGCCTCGGGCTGGCCGAGGAACACCGCGGCGCGCTGCTCGAGCGCGATCACCGTCGGATCCTCGCGGCGCTGCTCGTCGCCCACCTCGGCCTCCGCCATCGCAGCACGCATCCCCGGCGACGGCTTCGTCTGCGTGTCGGAGCGCAGGTCGATCACGCCGACCAATCTATCCACGCGCGG
>DASZLW010000431.1:0-4529 GCA_035552175.1 Gaiellaceae bacterium
TCGAGGGCGACGAGACGGCCAGGCGCCGTGCCTGGGGTGCCATCGCGGCCACGGCTGATGCGCGTCAAGCCTCTAGTATCGGCGATCTGAGCGAAGGGATGCGGAAGCGCCTGACCCTCGTCGCCTGCATCCTCGGGTCGACGATCGTGTTCGTCGACTCGACCGTCGTGAACGTGGCTCTGCCTGCGATCAGGCGCGACCTCGGCGGCGGCCTGGCGCTCCAGGAGTGGGTCGTCGACGCGTACCTGCTGACCCTCGGCTCGCTGATCCTGGTGGGCGGGTCGCTCGGCGATCTCTTCGGCGAACGGCGGGTGTTCCAGATCGGCGTCATCTCGTTCGGCGTGACGAGCCTGCTGGCCGCGGTCGCGTGGGACGGGACGTCGCTGACCCTCGCGCGGGCCCTCCAGGGCGTCGCCGGCGCGCTCCTGACGCCCGCAGCCCTCGCGACGATCACATCGACGTTCAGCGGCGAGGAGCGCGGCGCCGCGATCGGGCAATGGACCGCGTGGACCGGGATCTCGTTCCTCGTCGGCCCCCTCGTCGGCGGCTGGTTCGTGTCGGTCGCGTCGTGGCGCTCGATCTTCCTCATCAACGTGCCGTTCGTCGTCGTCACGATCGCGCTCGTCCGGATCGCGATCCAGCCGATGAGCCGCACGGGGCCGCGGGCGAAGATCGACTTCGTCGGCGGCGCGCTCTGCATGCTCGGGCTCGCGGGCCCGGTGTTCGCGCTGATCGAGGAGCCGAAGCGTGGATTCGGCGATCCCGCGATCCTCGTCACGTTGATCGGGGGGCTCGCGCTCCTTGGGCTCTTCCTCGTCTGGGAGAAGCGGAATCCAGCCCCGATGCTGCCGCTCGGTCTCTTCCGCCGCCGGAACTTCACGTTCGCGAACGTCGAGACGCTCACCGTGTACGCCGCGCTCTCCGTCCAGAGCTTCGTGCTCGTCCTCTTCCTGCAGCAGCTCGCCGGTTACTCGCCGTTCCGGAGTGGGCTCGCGACCGTGCCCGTCACGGTCGTGATGTTCGTCCTCTCCGGCCGGGTCGGGCGGCTCTCGATGCGCTTCGGGCCGCGGCTCTTCATGTCTTCGGGGCCGTTCGTCTGCGCGGCGGCGATGGTCTGGCTGCGCGAGCTCACGCCCGGGTTCGACTACTGGACCGATCTGCTGCCGCCTCTCCTCATCTTCTCCGCTGGGCTCTCCTTGATCGTCGCGCCGCTGACCGCAACCGTGCTCGCGGATGCAGGGCCCGGCGATGCAGGGATCGCCTCCGGCGTGAACAACGCGATCGCGCGGGTCGCGGGGCTGCTCGGGATCGCGGTCGTCGGCGCCGCGATCGCCGGGGCGGCCGACCACCTCGACCTCTCCGGATACAGGCTCGCGATGGAGATCACCGCGGGGCTGACGGTCGCGGGCGGTGTCGTCGGCGTGGCCGGGATCAGGAACGTCGCAAGGACGGCCGAATGAGACGGGTGTGCACGATTCGTGACGCTTACGTCACGGTGACTGTCCCCGGCCGTGTCCGAAGGTCCACGCCGGTGAGCAGGCGTTTTCGGTCGCGGGCCGGTTGCCGTGACACTTCTGTGACGGTGACTGTCCCCGGGCATGCCCCGGCGAGGCAATGGCCGAAAGGGACACGCTGAGCGGCGCCGCCGAGATCGTCTTCGACCGCGTCACGAAGCGCTACGAAGGGCGCGACGAGGCGGCGCTCGACTCGCTTTCGCTCACGATCGACGCGGGTATGTTCTGCGTGCTCGTCGGGCCGTCCGGCGGCGGGAAGACGACCGCGCTCAAGCTCGTCAACCGCCTGATCTCCTTCGACGAGGGCGAGATCCGGATCGACGGCCGGAGCATCCGCGACCTTCCGGTCGTCGAGCTGCGCCGCGGGATCGGATACGTGATCCAGCAGGTCGGGCTCTTCCCGCACATGACGATCGGGGACAACATCGCCACCGTTCCGCGGCTCCTCGACTGGTCGAAGCCTCGGATCGCGAGCCGGGTCTCGGAGCTGCTCGAGCTCGTCGGCCTGGAGCAGGGGGACGCGAAGCGTTACCCGGCCCAGCTCTCCGGCGGCCAGCGCCAGCGCGTCGGCCTCGCCCGCGCGCTCGCCGCCGATCCCCCGGTGCTGCTGATGGACGAGCCGTTCGGCGCGCTCGACCCGATCACCCGCGCCCGGCTCCAGGCCGAGCTCCGCCGCCTCCACCGGGAAGTGGCGAAGACCGTGATCTTCGTCACCCACGACATCGACGAGGCGATCCTGATGGGCGACCGGATCGCGATCCTCCGCCCCGGCGGCGTGCTCGCCCAGTACGACACGCCCGACGAGATCCTCGCGCATCCCGCCGACGACTTCGTCGCCCGTTTCATCGGCGAGGATCGTGCGCTCCGCCGGCTCGCACTCAGGCGCGTCGGCGAGGTCGAGCTCGATCCCGCGCCCGCCGACACCGACGGCCTCGTGCACGCGAACGCTGAGACCACCGTTCGGAACGCGGTCTCACTGATGCTCGAGAGCGAGTCGGAGCGGCTCCTCGTCACCGGAGACGACGGGATGCCCACCGGACTCCTCACCCTCGCCCGAGCCGCCGAGCTCCTGCGCTCGTGATCGCCGGCGGCAGCCCCGTCGTCGTCCCGAACTTCGGCCAGGGAAGCTCGTGCGTCACCGGCGACCATCTCTTCTGCTTTGGCTGGGTGAAGGAGCACTGGGGGGACACGCTCGGCCCGGCCCTCGAGCAGCACGCGGTGCTGACCGGAATCTCCGTCGGCGTCGGATTCGTGCTCGCGTTCGGGCTCGGCCTCTTCGCTCACCGCATCCGCAAGGTGGAGCAACCGATCTCGGTCGTCTCCGCCCTCATCTACACCGTCCCGAGCATCGCCGCCTTCGAGCTCCTCATCCCCTTCACCGGCCTCACGTACACGACCGTCGAGATCCCGCTGATCGCATACTCGCTCGTCATCCTCTTCCCGAACATCGTCGCCGGCCTCGCGTCCGCGCCCGCCGACGTGCTGGAGGCCGGGCGCGGCATGGGGCTGACGCCGAGGCAGCTGCTCACCCGGGTCGAGCTCCCGCTCGCGCTGCCGACGATCATCGGCGGGCTCAGGATCGCCGTCGTCTCGACGATCTCGATCGCCACGATCGGGTCGACGGTCGGCGGCAAGGGCCTCGGCGAGCCGATCTTCTACGCGATCCAGCTCCCGACGCCCTTCAAGACAGAGATCTACTCCGCGGGCTTCCTGACCGTCGCGTTCGCCCTCCTCTGCGACGGCACGCTCGTGCTGATCCGCCGCGCAGTCACCCCCTGGGCGAAGGCACGCACGGGATGATCGGCGACGCCGCCAACGCCCACACGTTCGTGGACGCGCTCCGCTTCATCGGGAACCACCCCCACTTCCTCGCCGTGAAAGCGCTCGAGCAGATCGAGCTCGCCGGTGCAGGCCTCGGGATCGCGCTCGCGGTCGCACTGCCTCTCGGGATCGTCCTGGGCCACTTCCACCGCGGTTCGGGCGTCGCGATCGGCGCCTCGATCGTCGGCCGCTCTCTCCCGAGCGTCTTCCTGATCGCGGTGTTCCTCACCGTGCTCGGCCTCGGGTTCGAGAACAACATGGTCGCACTCGCCGTCCTCGGCACCGGCCCGATCCTGACGAACACCTACCTGGCGGTCGACGGCGTCGACGGGGACGCGGTCGAGGCCGCCCGCGGGATGGGCCTCTCGGGGCTCCAGATCCTCGGCCGGATCGAGCTCCCGCTCGCCCTCCCCCTGATCTTCACCGGCCTTCGGATCTCGGCGGTGACCGTCGTCGCGACGGCGCCCATCGCCGCGTACGCGGGCGGCGGCGGGCTCGGCGACGTGATCGCGAACCAGGCGAGCTACCGGCTTTCGGGCGTCCTCGGGGCATCGATCTGCGTGATGGCGCTCTCGGCGGGAGTATGGATCGCCCTTCTGGCGTTTCAAAGAGCGTTAACGCCGCGCGGGATCCGGGCAGTTAGGGTCCAGTCGGCGTCGTCCAACGGAAAGGAGAACCTGTGATCCGGAAGCACACGCGGAGGGCCGCCAAGGCGGCGTTCGCAATCTCGTTCGGAGTCGCGATCGTCCTTGGGGGATTCGCCGGCGCGGCGAAATCCGCAACGGCGAAGGCACCCACGATCGTGATCGGGAGCAAGAACTTCCCCGAAGAGGACATCCTCGGACAGCTCTACACCCAGGCGCTCGAGGCGAAAGGCTTCACGGTCTCCTACCACAGTGAGATCGGCTCGACCGAGGTGATCCAGACCTCGCTGACCAGCGGCAAGATCAACTTCTATCCTGAGTACACGGGCGTGATCGTGCAGGACGTCTTCCATCACACGACCTCGCCGAAGACGGCGACCGCGACGTTCGCGCTCGCCAAGAAGCTCGAGGCTGCGAAGGGCTACACCGTCCTCAACGCCACGCCGTTCTACGACACGGACGTGCTCGCGGTGACGAACGCGACGGCGAAGAAGTACGGGCTGAAGACGATCTCCGACCTGCAGAAGGTCGGAGCGTTCAAGCTCGGCGG
>DASZLW010000432.1:0-5355 GCA_035552175.1 Gaiellaceae bacterium
GGTCGGCCATCGGGGCAGCGATCCACGCGGTCGGGACGGCCGGCGGAGGGCCGGCCGCCGAGTTCGCGGCGGTTCTCGCCGTGCTCACGGTCGCCCTCGGGACGGCAGCCGTCCGGCGGAAGCGATCGCCAGGGGCGCACACGGGCGCGTCCGTAGAGCTCTAGAGACCGGGTGCTGACGGTGAGGCGCGGTGCTCGGCTCTCTCCGGCGTCCGGGGTATGGGTCTCCGCGGTGGTCGGGGCCGGGGCGTTCTACTTGGCCTACGACGACGGCGGCTACTCGCTGGCCGTTCGCAGCACGACGGCGATCCTCGTGTGGTGGGCGATCGTCGCCGGGCTGGCGCTGGGCGTCTGGCCGCTCGATCGGGTGCCCCGCGGCGCCGCCGCAACCGGTGTCCTGCTCGCGCTCTTCACCGGCTGGAGCCTCATCTCGACGACATGGTCTGCAAGTGCGGAATCCGCTGTCGTCGAGTTCGATCGCTCCGCGCTCTACCTCGGCATCTACGCGCTGGTCGTCATCGCTGCCACCCGCGGACGGCTCCGGCGGTGGATCGACGGCCTGACGTTCGCCATCGTCGCGATCGGTCTCGTCGCGCTCGTCAGCCGGCTTTTTCCGGGCTCGTTCCCGTCTCGCGGGCTGCCGGCCGAGCTCCCGAGCTCGAGCACACGTCTGAGCTTCCCGCTCGACTACTGGAACGGGCTCGGCCTCTTCGTCGCGCTGGCCGTCCCCCTCCTGCTGCACGACGCGCTGACCGGAAGCCGGCTGCGGCGCGCGGCCGCAGTCGGAGCCGTCCCCGCGCTGGCCGCCGTCGTCTACCTCACGTCGTCGCGGTCCGCGGTTCTCGCGGCAGCCGCCGGGAGCCTCGTCTTCGTGCTCCTCCAGCCGCGCCGCTTCACCGCGCTCGGGCTCGCCGCCGCCGGTGCCGCCGGGAGCGGCCTCTCGGTCGCCGTTCTCGCATCGCGCCATGCGCTCGTCGACGGTCCGCTCGAGAGCGCCCGTGCGCACTCGGAGGGCCGCCAGGCGGCCGTCCTGCTCGGGCTGGTCTGCCTCGTGACGGCCGGCCTCGTCGAGGTCGGGGCGATCGTCGCCGCACGCACCCGCGTCCCCTCGACGAAGTCGCGCCGGCTGTTTGCCGGGGCACTCGTGGCACTCGCCGCCGGCGCCGGCGCCTTCGAGGCGCAGGCGCTCCGCCACTTCACGCGCGTGCCGGACCTGGCCGCGACGACGACGAGCCGGCACCTGCTGAGCGGCAGCGGCAGCGGGCGCTGGCAGTTCTGGAAGGCGGCCCTCGACGAGTTCGAGGCCTCCCCTCTCCACGGCGGCGGCGCCGGGTCGTTTGCCGACTGGTGGGCCCGGCACGCGTCGTTCTCGTACTTCGTTCAGGACGCCCATTCGCTCTTCTTCCAGACTCTCGGCGAGCTCGGCCTGGTCGGCCTCGTCTTGCTCGTCGGCGCCCTGGCCACGGGCGTCGTCGTGGCTGTCTGTCGCCTCCGGAGCGCGGCCGGTGCCGAGCAGGCCGCGATCGCCGCCCTCCTCGGCACCTTCACGGCGTACGCGATCGGCGCGTCGGTCGACTGGATGTGGGAGCTGACCGCGGTCACCGCGGTCGGCGTCGCGGCGCTCGGCCTGCTGACCGGACCCGCGACGCTGCCGTCCGCGCCGGCACGTCCCCGCCGTCGGCTGGTCCCGACCGTCGCCGTCGGGCTCGCCGGGCTGGCGATCGCGGCGGTCGAGGCAGCTCCGCTTCTCGCGGGGGTCGAGGTGAGCGCCAGCCAGGCCGCCGTCCGGGCCGGGAAGACCGGAGCCGCCGAGGCCCACGCGTCCGACGCGACCAGGATCACCCCGTGGGCGGGCTCTCCTTACTTGCAGCTCGCGCTCGTCGAGGAGGCTGCCGGCGACCTTGCCGGGGCCCGGCATGCCGCCGCCGAATCGATCCGGCGAGATCGCGACGACTGGCGGCCCTGGTACGTCGCCTCCCGGATCGAAACGGAACTCGGCGACGACGCCGCCGCCCACGGAGATCT
Organism: Gaiellaceae bacterium; assembly: GCA_035552175.1. Classification (GTDB taxonomy): domain Bacteria; phylum Actinomycetota; class Thermoleophilia; order Gaiellales; family Gaiellaceae; genus PALSA-600. The sequence goes on from DASZLW010000432.1 coordinate 2,025, forward strand.
CGACCACGCCCGGGCGCTCAATCCCCGCTCCCCGCTCGTCGACCCGGGTCCCTGAAGGGATTCTCGGGAAAATTTTACGCGCCTGAACCGTTGAGCCAGGCACCGTACGGGAGGTGTTGCCTCGGGGGGAACCAACACCGACCGCTGCAGATGGATTCACGATCCAACTTCCGGTCAATAGCCGATACATGATCGGCAACTCGACGTATGTCCCCGTCTACCCCATCGAGGCGACCCGGGGGGCCGGATTCTGGACGTCGCGTGACCCCATGCGGCGCCGGCTGCTCGCCGTGGGCGACCTCTGCACCGCGGTGACGGTCGCCGCGTCGTTCGCGTTCTTCGGCCCCGGCGCCGTCGCCGCGCTGTGGGCGCTGCTCTCCCTGCCGTTCTGGATCGTGGCCGCCAAGCTGTACGGGCTGTACGACCGCGACCATCGCGCGCTCCGGCATCTCGTCGTCGACGAGGTCCCGAGCATCCTGCTCTGGACGATCACCTGCGTCGCCGTGCTCGCGATCTCCCTGAGAGCCGTTTCCGGTCAGGGCGTCGACACGGCGGCCGCCGTTCGCACGGCCGGCATCGCGATCCTCGCGGCGCTCGCTTTCCGGTGCGGCGCGCGGTTCGCCTGGCGCCGTCTGACACCGCCCGAGAAGGTGCTGATCGTCGGACCCGAGGGGATGGCTCGCTCGATCCGCCGCAAATTCGAGCTCTTCTCGGACATGCACGCGACCGTGGTCGGGACACAGAGTGCGATCTCGACCGAGACCGTGCGGGACTGGCGCTCCTGGCCTCCGAACGTCGACCGGATCATCCTCGGCCTGCAATCGTTCGACGAGCAGCTGCTCGCAACCGTCGCCGCCTATTGCCGCCGCACGCGTGTCAAGCTGACCATCATCCCGCCCGGTCGCACGAGCTTCGGCACCGCCGTGCAGCTCCGGCACGTGGCCGACCTGCCGGTGCTCGAGTACAACACCTGGGACGTCTCCCGCTCGACGCTCCTGCTGAAGCGCGTGTTCGACGTCGTCGTGGCCGCCGCTCTGCTGCTCGCCGCCTCGCCGCTGATCGTGCTGACTGTCCTGGCGCTCCGGCTGAGCGGCACGGGCCCGATCTTCTACGCGCAGCGACGTGCCGGTCTCGGAGGCCGCGAGTTCACCATCTTCAAGTTCCGCACCATGCAGGCGGATGCGGAGACGATGCTGCCGGCGCTCGTCCGCTTCGACACGCTTGCGGAGCCCGTCTTCAAGCTGGCCGCGGATCCACGCGTGACCCGGCTCGGTCGCATCCTGCGGCGGACGAGCCTCGACGAGCTCCCGCAGCTCGTGAACGTGCTGAAAGGAGAGATGAGCCTCGTCGGCCCGCGCCCCGAGCAGGTGGAGCTCGTCAGCCGGTACAAGCCGGAGCATCGCTTCCGCCTCGGGGTCAAGCCCGGCCTGACGGGCCCGATGCAGGTGTTCGGCCGGGGCCGCCTCAGCTTCGAGGAGCGTCTCGCCGTCGAGCGCGAGTACATCGAGAACCTGTCGATCACGCGCGATCTTCGCATCCTCGCCATGACGCTCCCGTCGGTCGTCGCCGGACGCGGAGCGTTCTAACCGTCCGCTCGCGCGGGAAAGGGATCGCCACCGTGATCGACTACAGGTACATCGCTCCGCGAGCGAGGCTCCGTGACCGGCTCGCGTATGACGGGCGCATCCTGAAGGTGCTCGCACGTGCCGAGTTCAGGCTGAAGTACGCAGGCTCGATCCTCGGGTACGTCTGGTCGCTGGCGAAGCCGATGATGTACTTCGCCGTTCTCTGGGTGGTCTTCGGGAGCAGCGTCTTCAGCTCGGGGATCGCCCGCTATCCGCTCTATCTCCTGATCGGGATCGTGCTGAACACGTTCCTTGTCGATGCGGTTAGCGCGGCGCTCCCCTCGATCGCCTCGAGCGGGCCGACGATCCGGCGGATCTCGTTCCCGCCGCTCGTGATCCCGCTCGCCTCGTCGCTGGCGACGGGCATGACCTTCCTCGCGAACTACGTCGTCGTGCTGATCTTCCTGGCGGCCGACGGCGTTTGGCCGCAGTTCGACTGGCTGCTCCTCATCCCGCTTCTCGTCGAGCTCTACGTGTTCGTGCTGGCGATCGCGATCGTCGCGGGGACGCTCTTCGTCCGCTTCCGCGACGTCGGCCAGATCTGGCAGGTGACCGCACCGCTCCTCTTCTTCACGGCTCCGATCATGTATCCGATCACGGTCTTGCCGCACTGGGCGCAGCGGCTGACGGAGTTGAACCCCTTCGTCCAGACGATGCAGGACATCCGGACGATCATGCTCGGGCCCGACGCGCTCGCCGCAGGCGCGAGGCCCGAGTTCGTGAGCCGTCTCTACCCGATCGCCGTCGCGCTCGTCCTGCTCGGCGTCAGCCTGCTGCTCCATCGCCGCGCGTCGCCCCGGTTCGCGGAGTTCGCATGAGCGGAAGCTTCGCGATCGAGGTCTCCGGCGTCTCGAAGACGTTCCTGATCCCCCACGAGCAGCGAGCCAGGCTCAAGGAGTACTTCGCCCATCCCTTCAAGCGCACGGCGTACGAGCGCAACGAGGTGCTGCGCGACGTGACCTTCCAGGTCGAGGAGGGAGAGTTCTTCGGGATCGTGGGCCCGAACGGCACGGGCAAGAGCACGCTCCTCAAGGTCCTGGCCGGGATCTACCGGGCCGACGCGGGCACGGTGCGCGTCAACGGCCGGCTCTCGCCGTTCATCGAGCTCGGCGTCGGCTTCAACCCGGAGTTCAGCGCGAGGACGAACGTCGAGATCAGCGGCGTCTTGATCGGCCTGACCCGCAAGGAGGTCGCGGAGCGGTTCGACTCGATCATCGAGTTCGCCGGGCTCGAGCGGTTCGTCGACCAGCAGCTGAAGAACTACTCGAGCGGGATGCTCCTTCGCCTGGCCTACTCCGTGGCGATCCAGGTGCCGTTCGACATCCTGCTCCTCGACGAGGCCCTGGCCGTCGGCGACGCCGAGTTTCAGCAGAAGTGCTTCGAGACCTTCGCGCAGATGCGCGCACAGGGCAAGACCGTCGTCTTCGTCAGCCACGACCTCGGGTCGGTCAGCAGGTTCTGCGATCGCGCGATGCTCCTCGAGTCGGGTCGCATCGGCGCAATCGGGGACGTCGGCGAGGTGATCGATGCGTACCGGCCCGACGAGTTCGTCGCGGTCTGAGCCCCCGGTCCGGCAACTGTCGGCGATCGTCGTCGCCTTCGGCAAGGAGCGCCTGCTCGCCGAATGCCTCGTCCGGCTCGAAGGCGCGCTCGAGCGCGTCGCCGGCCCGACGGAGCTCGTCGTCGTCGTGAACGCGCTCTCCGCC
>DASZLW010000433.1:0-4402 GCA_035552175.1 Gaiellaceae bacterium
GCTCGAACACGTCCTGCTCGGTCAGCGACGGCTTGAGCTCGCCCCACACGTGGATCCCCTCGATCAGCGTCCCGCTCTCGTTGAAGCGCGGCCGTCCGGCGGTGAGCGATGCGTCCAGGTGGAGGTGGCAGTCGACGAGCGGCGCCGTGACGAGCCGTGCGGCGGCGTCGATCGTCTCGGCGCCGTCGAGGTCGAGCGCCTGGCCGATCGCCGTGAAGCGGCCTCCCTCGATCGCCAGGTCGACGAGGCGCCCGTCGAGCAGGCGGGCGTTCCGCACGACGAGGTCGGTCACGCGGCAGGCGAGGCGATGTCGACCACGGCGTCCGAGCCGATCCGGCTGTCGTCGATCGTGTGCGGGAATCCGAGCACGTCCTTCACGTTCATCGATCTCGTCGCCGCTACGAGCACGGCGTAGAGCGCGCCTGCGCCGGCCCAGCATTCGAGCGGGACCGGGCCCCAGTTCCTCGGAGCGACATAGACGTTGAGCCCGCCCGGCAAGATCCCGCTCGCGATCGCGCCGTAGATCACCGCGGCGAGAAGCGAGACGATCGCAGGCCAGTTCGCGAGGCGGGTCTGCTCCCAGGTCGGGACCGCGTCGAGCGGCCGGGAGATCCTGAACCAGCGCGGCAGCAGGAAGTGGTCGACGGCCATGATCGTCGTCGCGCACGGCACCGTGATCGCAAGGAACGTCGCCACGTCGAACCAGCCGTTCACGAAGTGGAAGTTCACGAGGTCGGCCGCGACCGCGCCGCCGATCGCGACGAGCGCGCAGGTGATGATGCGGTGATAGCCGCGGATCCAGCCGAGGAGGTTCTGGCCGGCGTTGACGGACTCGTAGTAGTTGCCGTCGTTGATCGCAAACTGGCTGATCGTCGCGATCACGAATGCGAGCCAGAAGAGGCCGAAGAGCGAGTAGTGGGTCGTGAACCGGAAGATCGTCGACTGGTCGGTCGAGTGCGAGAGCTGCGACATCATCCAGCCGGCCATCACGAAGAGCAGGAACCAGACGAGGGAGAACAGGTAGGTCGGGAGCGCCCAGGTGAAGCTCGGCTTGCCGTAGCGCCAGAAGTCGGGCTCGTTCCCCCACATCGAGAAGCCGATCACGGCGCCGACCGCCACCCAGTACGGCAGCGATCCCTGCGGCGAGCCGCCGAGGTGGCCCCCGTCGGACGCGAACCCCTTGATCACCATGTACAGCGCCCAGGCGATCAGCACCGGCGTCACGAGGTAGCGCGCGAAGACGCTGATGCCCGTGAAGCCGAAGAGATTGTTGAAGATCATCGCGGCGGCGAGGACGATCGTGAACAGCTTCAGATGGTTCCAGTCGTAGAAGCCGTCCCAGATCGAGGCGAGCAGGCCGGCCTGGTAGCCGACCCAGCCGAGCGGTGCGATCAGGACGAACAGGGAGACGATCCCGGAGCCGAGCGAGCCGAAGATGGAGCGGGTCAGGAGCGAGTGCGTCTGGCCGGTTCGCGAGCCGAGGTAGGAGCCGACCATCGCGTAGGCGGCGTAGATCCCGTACCCCAGGATCGTCACGCCGACCGTCTTCGCGAGGGAGTAACCGCCGTCGTAGATCTCGAACCCGAGCGCCATATACGAAAAGCCCGCCACGAAGGTCGTCCAGAGGCCGAGGAAATGCCACATCGGCCGGCGGTGCTCGAGCGGGACGATCGTCGTCGAGTAGTCGTGCTGGATCGACGCTCCGAGCTCCTCGCGTTCGAAACCGAGGTCACCGAGATCGTGGGCGATGTCCGTCATGGCTCTCCTTTGGCCGGGCTGGGATCGGTCGAATCTATGACCTCGGCGGCAGGATGTCCAGGAAGCTCGCTTGACGACGCGTTGAGCGAATGATCTAATCGTTCGATCAAGTATCGACTGGGGAGGTCTGTTGTTGCACGCGGAACCGGCTCAGGGCTCGACTGAGATTCCGGTGTTCGGAGTTCGGGCGTTTCTGTGCCTCGTCCGGACGACCGGCGAGAGCTCCTGGCTCGCGTTGGCGCGCCGTCGTGAGTCGGGGCGGAAGGAGTTGCCGTGCTGACGATCATCTTCGTGCTCGCCTACGGCATCGCGCTGATCCTCGGCGTCGTGCTCGTGGTCGCGGCTGTCTGCGGCACGATCGCGCTGCCCGTTCTGGCGATCCTCTACCTGGCACGGTGGATCATCGGGGAATACCGGAACCTCGTGCGGCGAAGAAACAGGCCGCTCGACGGCCGGTTGCGCACGACCGACCGGGCGCGGCTCGCGGCTGCCTCGGCGCTTGCCGAGAGCTACGCCGACGGGAGGCTCGACGAGGCCGAGTTCGGGTCACGAATCGACGGCGCTCTTGCGGCGAAGACATCCTCCGACCTGGCGATCCTCTTCGCCGACCTGCCAGCGCCGCCCGGGCGGGGCGAGAGGCGGAGCCCGGCGCCCGTCGCGCTCGACATCCTCGTCGGCGTCGCCCTGCTCCTCTTCGCGGGCACCCCGGGCAGGATCGCGGGAGCCGCGGTGGTCGTCGTCGCGCTCGTGGCCGGGCGGCGGGCGCGGCGGGGGACGGTCGTCGCGCTCGCCGCCGCCGCGATCCTCGGCTGACCGCCGGGCTCGGCCCGTCGAGCCAACGGCCCACTGAGCCGATGGCCGTTCGAGGCAGGGGACAGTCACCGTCACGAATGTGTAACGGACGGCCCGGCCCGCGCGGGAAACCCGAGCAAATCGCGGTGGCCGAAGGGACATTGTCCGGGGACAGTCACCGGCCTGAGACGCTCGACACCCGTCGCGGCCGGACCGGCAGCACTAGGGGCGCCGGGTCGGGGCGGGCCGGAGCCGGGAGCCGGCTAGGGCGACTCGAGCGCTTCCTTCAGCTTCCGGCCGCGGTGCCTTCGATCTCGTCGACGATCTTCCCGCGCAGCAGCGGCTCGAACAGCCGCTGGAATCCCTTGAACGTCAGCTCGATCGAGCAGCCGACGTCAGTTGCCTCGCCCGCGGGGGCGAACGTGAAGCGCACGAGCGCGTCGCATTTCGGATTCCGCGCGTCGAAGCCGAGCATCGCGGGCCGTGCGAACCGGTCGATCGTCGTCGTGTAGGAGCCGACGCGCTTCACGTCCTGGGGGTAGATCGTGCCGAGCCCGATGTTGCCGTCCGAGGTCTTGACGACGTTCGAGGCGTCCGGGTTGAACCTCGGCTCGTTGTGAAGGTCGGCGACGAAGTCGAAGACGTCCTCCGGCCTCCGGTCGATCGTGACCGCCCAGGACTCAGCGATCACGCCGTGACGGCGCTGCGGGTCGAGGCGAGCTCCTCTCCGAACTTCGCGCGGGCGACGAACCGGCCGATCCCAGGGGAGGCGACGAGCGCGCCTCCGTCGACGATCACATTCCCCCGGAGGAGCACCGTCTCCGGGGAGCCGATCACCTCGGTTCCCTCGTAGAGGTTGTAGTCGATCCGCGAGTGGTGGCCTGCCGCCGAGATCGTGACGCGCTTCTCCGGGTCGAAGACGACGATGTCGGCGTCGGAGCCGACCGCGAGCGTGCCCTTGCGGGGGTAGAGGCCGAAGAGCTTCGCCGGGTTCGTCGCGAGGAGCTCGACCATCCGGTTCAGCGTGATCCGGCCCTCGCGGACGCCGAAGGTGTGGATCATCTGCAGGCGGTTCTCGAGCCCGGGCCCACCGTTCGGGATCTTCGAGAAGTCGTCGCGGCCGAGCGTCTTCTGGCCGTCCCAGCTGAACGCGCAGTGGTCGGTCGAGATCGCCGACAGGACGTCCGTGCGCACCGCGTCCCAGAGCACCTCCTGGTTTGCCTTGTCGCGCGGCGGCGGGGTATAGACGTACTTCGCGCCCTCGAAGTCGGGCCGCTCGAGGAAGGTGTAGTCGACGAAGAAGTACTGCGTGCACGTCTCGCCCCACACGTCCCAGCCCTTGGCGCGCGCCGTCGCGATCGGCTCGACGGACTCCTTGCACGACACGTGGACGACGTAGAGCGGGGACCCCGCGACGTGGGCGAGCTGGATCGCCCGATTCGTGGCCTCGCCCTCGGTCTCGGGCGGCCGGGTGAGAGCGTGCCAGTGAGGCTCGGTGTGCCCGGCCGCGAGCGCCTGCTTCACGAGCACGTCGATCGCGTCGCCGTTCTCGGCGTGCACCATCACGAGCGCCCCCGTCTTCGCCGCGACCTCCATCGTCTTGAAGAGCGTCTCGTCGTCGACCATCAGGGCGCCCTTGCAGGCCATGAAGAGCTTGTAGGAGGTGACGCCCTGCTCGGGCAGCCCGGCAAGCTCCTCGAGTGCGCCTTCGCCGGACAGATCGGTGACCGCGATGTGGTACCCCATGTCGATCAGCTGCTTCCCCTCGGCCTTCGCGCGCCAGTCGGAGAGCGCGTCGGCGAAGGTCTGGCCCTTCCCCTGGATGCAGAAGTCGACGTGGCAGGTCGTCCCG
>DASZLW010000434.1:0-6169 GCA_035552175.1 Gaiellaceae bacterium
GCGGTCCATCCGGAGAGCGGCGAGATCCGCGTGATCGAGATGAACCCGCGCGTCTCGCGATCCTCGGCGCTCGCGTCGAAGGCAACGGGGTTCCCGATCGCGAAGCTCGCGGCGCTGCTCGCGGTCGGCTACACGCTCGACGAGCTCCCGAACGACATCACGGGCAAGACGACGGCCGCGTTCGAACCCGCGCTCGACTACGTCGCGGTCAAGGCACCGAGGTTCGACTTCGAGAAGTTCGCCGGCGCTCCGAGACGGCTCGGTGCGGAGATGCGGGCGATCGGTGAGGCACTGGGGCTCGGACGGACCTTCGCAGAGGCGTTCATGAAGGCCATGGAGGGGCGAGAGGTGCCGGCCGTGTCCTTTCCCGCGGACGACGGGGAGCTCGTCGCCCTCGCGTCGGAGCCGGTCGCGGACCGCTGGGACCTGCTGCTCGAATGCGCCCGCCGCGAGCTCGACCTGCCGGGCATCCACCCCTACTTCGCCGACCGCCTGCGCGAGGTCGCCGCGAAGACCGGGACCCCCGAGCGGCGGCCCGCGCGCCTTGCGGTCGACTCGTGTGCGGGCGAGTTCGAGGCGCGCACGCCCTACTACTACGTCACGCACGAGGGCGAGGACGAGGGGCCGGCGCCGTCCGGCAAGGCCGTGATCGTGCTCGGCGGCGGCCCGAACCGCATCGGGCAGGCGATCGAGTTCGACTATTGCTGCGTGCATGCAGCGCAGGCGCTACGGCGGCTCGGCTACGAGGCGGTGCTCGTCAACTCGAACCCCGAGACCGTCTCGACCGACTACGACACCTCGGACCGCCTGTACATCGAGCCGCTGATCGAGCAGAACGTCCTCGACGTCTGCGAGCTCGAGCAGCCGTTCGGCGTCGCCGTCTCGTTCGGCGGCCAGACGCCGCTCCGCCTCGCCCCCGCGCTGGCCGCGGCCGGCGTGCCACTGCTCGGCGACCCCCTCGACGCGATCGACGCCGCCGAGGATCGCGGCCGGTTCGCGAAGCTTGCGGGCGAGCTCGCACCGGAATGGGGTGTCGCGCAGGACGCGGACGAGGCGCGCGACCTCGCGCACTCGATCGGCTACCCGGTGCTCGTCCGGCCCCACTACGTGATCGGCGGCCGCGGCATGCACGTCGCCCACACCGCCGACGAGCTGCGTGTCGAGGGCCCGTGCCTCGTCGACCGCTACCTCGAGGGCGCGCTCGAGCTCGACGTCGACGCGCTGTGCGACGGAAGCAGTGCCTGGGTCGCCGCGATCCTCGAGCATGTCGAGCCGACCGGCGTCCACTCCGGCGACTCGGCCTGTGTCCTTCCCGGGCCGTCCGTCTCGGCCGCGCTCGAGGACGAGGTCCGCGAGGTCGCCTCGAGGATCGCTGCCGGAATCGGCGCGAGAGGGCTGATGAACCTCCAGCTCGCCCTCTCGCACGGGAAGCTCTACGTGCTCGAAGCAAACCCCCGTGCATCGCGCACGGTCCCGTTCGTCGCCAAGGCGACGGGCGTCCCGCTCGTCGACCACGCGGTGCGGCTGCTGCTCGGCGAACCGCTCGCGGCGCTCGGCCTCCCCGAGCGTGCGGCGCCCTCCCGCGTGTGGGCGAAGGAAGCGGTCTTTCCGGCGGAGCGCTTCCCGGGCGCCGCGACCCGGGGGCCCGAGATGCGCTCGACCGGAGAGGTGATGGCGGGAGGATCGACGGCGGCCGAGGCCTACTCGCGGGCCCTGCGTGCGGCGGGGCGTTCCCGCCGCGGCGGGAAGATCGGCCCGCCGCTCCAGCAAGCGGCGCTATCGTAAAACCGCGATGGACGACATCTTCGGCCAGATCGACGAGGCGACCGCAGCCGGCGAAAAGGCCGTCGTCGCCACCGTGATCGACACGATCCGCTCGGCGCCCCGGCAGCCGGGCTCCAAGATGGTCGTCCGCCAGAGCGGGCGTTTCAGCGGCTCGGTCTCGGGCGGTTGTGTCGAGGCTGACGTCGTCGAGCGTGCCGGGCGGATCTTCGCGGGCGAGGAGGCCCGCCGGGTTCACTACGGCGTCACCGACGGCGAGGCCTGGGAGGTCGGGCTCTCCTGCGGCGGCGAGATCGACGTGTGGGTCGAGGAGGCCGACCCGGAGCTCTGGGGCGACGTGCGCGCGCTGCTCGAAGCGGACGGCTACGGAATGCTCTACACCGACACGAACACCGGCGAGAAGCGCCTCGAGCGCGGCGTTCTCGAAGACACCGGCCTCCGCGAGGACGGCGTCTTCGCCGAGCTCGTGGAAGGGCCGCTGCGCGTCGTGATCTTCGGTGCCGCCGAGGCGGCCGAGCACCTCTGCTCCTACGGCAGGAACCTTGGCTGGCGCACGACGGTCGTCGATGCGCGCCCGGCGCTTGCGACGCCGGAGCGCGTTCCGAGCGCCGACCGCGTCGTCAAGGCCTGGCCCGACGAGGTCGCGGATCTCATCGACGAGCGCACCATCGTCGTCACGCTCTCCCACGAGGAGCGCCTCGACATCCCGGCGATCGCCGCGGCGCTGCAGCGAAACGCCCGCTACGTCGGTGCGATCGGCGCCAAGCGCACGCAGGAGCGCCGCCGCGCGGCGCTCTCCGAGCAGGGTTTCTCCGAGGCGGATCTGACGCGGATCCACGGCCCGGCAGGCCTCGATCTGGGCGGCCGCTCTCCGGCCCAGGTGGCGCTCGCGATCGCGGCCGAGATCGTTTCGGTCACCTCGGGCGGCGGCAAGAAGGATCGCGTCAAGGCAGCCCCGGCTCCGGCTCCGGCGTAGCCTCCTCGACCCCCGCCAGGGCCTCAGGTGCGAGTCGGTACCGACTCCGCAGCATCGTCCGCAGCACCCGAGCTTCCGTTTCCCGAGACCGCCAGGACGACCGCCGGCGGCACGGGGACGATAACGCGGCCGGAGGGCGTCGGTCAGGTGGTGACGGGGCCCGAGTCGCCCTCGTGCCAGAAGCCGTGCATCCTCGCGCCGGCGACGAAGGCGCGGACCCGCTGCGACTCGCGCGCCAGGATCGCCTTCTCCTCGGTCGCGGTGAGCCGTCCCGCCGTGACGGCCCGATCGAGCTCCTTCGTCCGGACCGCGAGCATCACGGCGGCGAGCCCCGCCGGCGATTTGCCCTGCGCGGCGGTGATCTGCGCCAGGGTCTTGCCCGCTTCGAGGGAGGCCTTCAACGTGGAGGTCGACATGCCCAGATAGGTCGTCAGGGCGCTGACCGCCTCGGCGGGCATCAAGCCGAACGAGGAATCCCGCCGGGATTGCCCGCGGGCGAGCCCGGAGCCGGCCCCGAGGCCTCCGCCGAAGCCGCGCCCGCCGAGCCTGCCGCCGAGCCCGTAGCCGTTCACGCCGACGTGAACCGACGCAGGGGGCTCGGAGGCCGAGTGCGACGAGAGGAGCTCCATCCCGGCGAACGCTGCGCCGCCGCCCGCGAGAACGCCGATCAGCGCGGTGGCCGCGATCAGCCTGCGGCTGTGGTTCACGCGGCCGGTCTCACGTCGCCGGGCCTCACGTCGTCGGAGGCCTCGCCGTCAGGGTGACGGTGACCGTCTCGGTCTTGCCGTGGCGCACGTAGGTCACCTTCATCGGCTCGCCCGGATGCTTCGTCTCGATCACGGCCGAGAGATCGGACTGGCTCGTGACGGTCAGGCCGTCGAGCTTCGTGACCACGTCGCCCGCCTTCAGCCCCGCCTTCGCCGCCGGGGTCCCTGGAAGGATCTGCGCGAGGTCGGCGCCGAGGGGCGAGGTCGAGTCCTGCACGCGCACACCGAAGTACGCGTGCGAGATCGGCTTCCCCGAGAGGATCTGCGCCACGACGGACTTGACCGTGTTCGACGGGATCGCGAAGCCGACGCCGTCGCTGCCGCCGGACTCGCTCTGGATCTGCGAGTTGACGCCGATGACCTGGCCGGCCGCGTTCAGGAGCGGTCCGCCCGAGTTGCCGTGGTTGATCGGCGCGTCCGTCTGGATCGAGTCGCCGATCGTGAAGTTGCTCGGCGAGTCGATGCTGCGATGGAGGGCGCTGACGATCCCGCTCGTCACGGTCTGCGGGAGCCCGAACGGGCTGCCGATCGCGACGACCGGGTCACCGACCTGAACCGCGTCCGAGTCGCCGAACGCGATCGGCTGCACCTCCGACGCGGGGGCGGAGATGCGCACGACGGCGAGGTCGGTCGAGGTGTCGGTTCCGACGAGATGCCCGGCGTACGTCTGGCCGTTCCACAGCGTCACCTTGATGCTGGTCGCTCCCGACACGACGTGCTCGTTCGTCACGATGTCGCCCTTCGAGTCGAGCACCCATCCGGAGCCCTCCGCCTGTGTCTCCTGCGAGCCTCCGAAGTTGAACGGAGAGCCGCCGGGCTGCGCGGAGCCGTTCGACGTGGAGTCGACCGTGATGTCGACGACTCCCTCGTGCGTGCGCTTGTAGACGGCGTTCACCGACATCCCCGTCGTCGAGGAGGCGAGGGACGGTGCCGGGGCACTCGCGGAGCCCTCCACCACCGTGGTCGTGGTGGTCGGCGGGGCCACCGCCGCAAAGATTCCGGCGCCGATCCCGGCCCCCGCGCCGAGGATGGCAACGGCTCCTGCTGCTGTGAGCGCCGTTGCGCGCGTCGAGAGGCTCATCCTGGGAGTCCTTTCATCCGTCGAGCGAATCCGGTGCGAGATCCCACCAGGACCAGTCTCCGCCGGAGGGCTAAGAAGTGCATAAGAAGCCGCTTTCTGGGCGAACTCCCAGGCGGTTCTAAGCTTGTTCTTACGCGCGGTTGTTTTCCTCTGGCGGTGCGCTGTCCGCCTGCCGCCCCGCCTGGCACACCCGCGAGCCGGGCGTGAGCTCGATCGCCGGCCGGATCCCTCGAGGAACGGCCGCCTTCTACGCCGCCCTCGGCGGAGCCGCGATCGTCGCAGTCTTCTTCGGGCTCGACTCGGTCTACAACTTCCTCGGCACCTCCTCCGCGAACAGCGCCGCGCAACGGACGGCGACCGTCGCCTACGGGACGGTGCAGTCGAGCGTGACGGCGTCGGGCAACGTCAGCGTCGCGACCTCGGCCGACGCGGACTTCGGGACGAGCGGAACGCTGACCGCCGTGGACGTCGCGGTCGGCCGGCACGTCCGGAAGGGACAGGTGCTGGCCCGGATCGACCCGACGACCGCGCAGTCGGACGTCGACGTCGCCGAGGCGAACCTCACGCAGGCCGAGAGTACGCTCGAGGCGGCGGAAGCCGGGCCCACCGATGCGCAGAAGGCCTCGAACGACTCGAGCCTGCAGCAGGCCGAGTCGGAGCTGACCTCGGCCCGCCAGGAGCTCACCGCCGACGCGCAGGCGCTGACCGGGGCGAAGAAGCAGGCCGCCGTCGACAAGGCTCTCGCATGTCCGCCCGCCGGCACGACCTCGTCGGCGTCCTCGTCCTCCTCGGCCAACGGCTCGAGCTCCGCCACGTCCGGAAACTCCTCGCTCGGCAGCGCCGTCTCGGGCGGCTCGTCCTCGACGCTCTCCGAGGGATCCTCGAGCACACTGGGATCCTCGAGCACACAGGGGTCCTCGAGCACACAGGAGTCATCGACTACGAGCGGCGTCGCCGCGTCCGGCTCCCGGAAGGACGTGGACGTGAGGCTCGCGGGCCCGACCGGAGCCACGGGCGCGAGCGGAGCCGTCGCGTCGGGTACGACCGGCGCGTCCGGTGCGACGGGAGCCACCGGTACGACCGGAGCCACCGGCACGACGGGAGCCACCGGTACGACGGGAGCGAGCGGTACGACAGGAGCCACCGGTGCCACCGGTACCACAGGTGCGTCGGGAACGACAGGCGCGTCCGGTGCGACGGGCTCGTCGGGAACGACATCGTCATCCGGAGGCTCGTCATCCGGCAGTTCCGCATCCGGCACTGCTGCATCGTCCGGCACGGCGGCATCGACGGCGCCCTCGAAGCCGTCCGTCGCCACCGGACAGGCCTCGGGCACCGGCGCCGAGACGACGACGCTCGCCGGCACCGTCGATCCGGCCGGATCGACGACGACCTACCGCTTCGAGTACGGAACCTCCGCGTCGTCGCTCCACTCGAGCACGCCGAAGGTGAGCGCGGGCTCGGGCTCCGCGGTGGTCGACGTCTCGGCCGTCCTCAAGGGACTCAAGCCCGGCCGTACCTACGTCTACCGGCTCGTCGCGACGAGCAGCGCGGGCACGGTCG
>DASZLW010000435.1:0-2528 GCA_035552175.1 Gaiellaceae bacterium
TTCGGCGTCGTGGTCGGGCTCGCGTTCGCGATCGCAGCCGCCGCCGCCCTGACGATCCTGGGGCGGCGCACAGGCCGGGGATGGCGGCTTCTTTCCTTCATCGCCCTCGGCCTCGTCGTCGTCGAGTTCCTGCCGGGAAACATCCACACGATCGACGCACAGGCCGAGCCGCCGTGGATCGCGTGGCTCGCCTCGGCGCCGCGCGGGATCGTCGCGACCTACCCGGTTCCCGTCGGCGGTCGACCGGGTGCCGCGGCGCTCTCCGAAACCGACTTCTGGTACCAGCGGTTCGACGGCGACCCCCGCTTCGGGCCCTACGGCCTCGAACGCGAGGCGCGCGATGTCGGCATCAGGCTCGCCGCGGCCAACCTCGCCGAGCCCGTGGCCGCCTCGGTTCTCGCGACCGAAGGTGTCCGCTACGTGGTCGTCCACACCGACGTGTACCGCCACGACGGGCATCGCGTGCCCCGGATCGACCCGGCTCGCTTCACGAGGCTTGCGCAGTTCGGACCGGTCTCGATCTACTCGGTGCACGCGCCGAAGGTGAACATCGACGCCGCGCTCCACGCGAAGGCCCTCGAGATCGCTGCACGCGAGGGCCTGCAGCCGCTACCGGCCGACTACGTCGCCGGGTTCCAGGCCGAAGAGCCTCTCGGGCTGTCGATGGGTCGCTGGCTGATCCAGGACGGCTGGCTCGACGTCGACAGCGGGCGCGCGGGGGAGGAGATCATGATCGAAGGCTCCGCATTCGCGAACGGCAAGCCGCGCCGGCTCGAGGTCGAGGACACCACGGGGCGTATCCTCGCGCGCACGACGATCCCGACCGGCTCGGTCGCGCTTCACCTCGGTCCGTTCGCCCTCCGCGCCGGAACCACGCGCTTCGTGCTCGTCGCGCGCCCGGGCGCCGCGCCCATCAGCAGCTCCGATCCGAGACCGGCGAGCGTGTTCCTGGCCGACCTCTCCGTCATGCCGCTGCCGGCGTACGTGACGTCGTCACGTCTACCGCCGAAGTAGCGGCTCGCTGCTGCCGGGCTACTGGCAGACGGACTGGGTCGGCGCAGTCAGTGCGTACCCGTAGATGACGCCGGCGGCAGAGTAGAACGCCGTCGTGCTCGTCCCGATCCGGACATAGAGGGCGTCGTAGCCGATGCACTGCGCGGTCCCGGTGTTGCCGAACAGGTTGTAGACGTTCGAGACCGGATCGCCCATCTCGATCCCCGTCAGCCCCCATCCGGCCGGAGACCCGAGCGTGAAGACCGCGACGACCTTGTTGTTCACGAACTTGACGGCCGCGCCGAGCGGCTCGCCGCCACGATAGGTGTAGAGCCAGGTGAGCTGCGTGCACGACTTGCAGAGCGTGAAGTTGCGACCCCACCGTGCGCGAACCTCGGCCTCTGTCAGTCCGAGGGAGACGGCGCCGATCGACTTCCCGGGCACGACCTTCCCCTTGATCGGGAAGCCGGAGGCGTGCGCCTGCGTCGCAGTTGCGTGCGAGGTGAGAGCAACCACCAGCGAGAGGACCAGACCTAGCACTGCCTGCGCCGCACAGTACTGTTGCAACCACCCGCCCTATTGTTAGGCGTAGGTTGACTTGTACGGGCAGTGTTAGCCTGATGGGCCGTTCGCGAGCGCCGCGCCGCCGTTGCGCCGTGCGCGAGCGCCTCCGCCTCGGGTCGTGAAGTCATCGGACGCTCCTCCTCGATCTCGGAGCGGCATCCGTACGCCCACGGCGGACGACGATCTCTCCCGGGAGCTCGGCCGTCCGAATTCGGGGGCCGCGATTCGAGAGCGGAATACGCGCGAAGTACGGCAAACGTGAACAAAAAGGTTCCGCAGAATAACGACGAACGATTCGCATTGAGCGACATGACGGGCGGTCCCGGTGTTTCCCGGGTGGACGTCAGGCGTTATCATCGAGGAGTGGGAGGGTCGCGTCGTCCGTGGACGGAGGCCGGAGCCTTGAAGGCCGCTGTCTTCGCCCTGCTCGCCCTCGTCTGCGAGCTGACCGGGCGGAGCGTCACGGTCCGCCTCGATCGCGCGCTCCACGTCTCGCCGCTCGCGGCGCCGATGACGTCCTACTACCCGTTCCTCCTCGCGGGGATCCGGGTCCTCGCGGCTCTCGCACTCGCGAGGGTGGCCTGGCGGCTCGTCCGAGCGCACGGGACGGCGAGCGCCGGCGAAGCGCTGCTACGCGCGCTGGGTCAGACCCGGGCACGCGCACCCCGGCTTCGGTTCAGGCTCACCGCCAGGCTCTGGCTCGGCTCGTTCGGCGCGACTGCACTCTGGTTCCTGATCCAGAACGACGCCGAGCGGCTTTCCGAAGGCCGCTGGCCGCTGCTTGCGCCATGGCTCCACACCTACGCGCTCCCGGTCTTCGCGGTTCTCTCCGTGCTCTTCGCACTCGGGTGGGGCATCGCCCGCGACTGGCTCGAGGAGGTCGAGGCGTATGCGGCCGCCGTCGTCGCCCGCGTGTTCCGCGCTCTCCGCCCTGTCGCAGTCCTCCCGTCCCAGCGCCTGTCGTCCGACAG
>DASZLW010000436.1:0-4260 GCA_035552175.1 Gaiellaceae bacterium
GCCGGTTACACGGCCGCACAGCGTCGCGAGATCGAACGGCGGCTCTCGGAGGGCGAGCTCCTGGGCGTCACCTCCACCGACGCGCTCGAGCTCGGGATCGACATCGGCCTCCTCGACGCGGTGATCTCCGTCGGCTTCCCCGGCACGATCGCGTCTCTGCGCCAGCAATGGGGGCGGGCGGGACGGCGCGGGCACGGATTCGCGGTGCTGGTCGCGACTGCGGATGCTCTCGACCAGTACTTCATGCGCGAGCCCGAGAAGCTGCTCGGCCGGCGTGTCGAGGCGGCGATCCTCGACCACGCAAACGGCCGCGTGCTCGCCGGGCACGTCAGGTCGGCCGCCTACGAGGCCCCGATCGACGAGCGCGATCGCGAGCTTCTCGGCCCGGAGGCGCTCGCCGCGGCGGCCGCCGACCCCGAGTTGAAGGCAACGCCGCGCGGCTACATCTGGGGTGGGACGACGACACCGGCGGCGCGGGTTCCGCTCCGCTCCGCCGACCCCGATTCGTTCACGGTCGTCGACGCCTCCACGGGCTCCGTGCTCGGTTTCGTCGAGCGCTCCCGCGCCTACTCGACCGTGCACGAGGGCGCGGTCTACCTCCACATGGGCGAGACGTACCTCGTCCGCGAGCTCGGCGAAGAGACCCTGCACGCGGTCGTCGAGCCGTTCCGCGGCGACTGGTACACCCAGCCGAAGAAGGAGACCGCGACGACCATCCTCGGGCCGCTCCGCTCCGAGCGGCGGCTCGGTCTCGACCTCGTCTTCGGGGAGGTCGAGGTCACCGACGTCGTCGTCGGGTACGAACGGAAGACGATCGCCTCACAGGAGCGAATCGAGCTCGTCCCGCTCGTCTGCCCGCCCGAGACGTTCGCGACCGAGGCGATCTGGTTCTCGCCGGAGCCCGGCCAGCTCCGGGACCTCGACGCGATGCCGAAGCTTCTCTCGACGCTTCATGCCGCAGAGCATTCCCTGATCGCGATGCTCCCGCTGTGGGCCATGTGCGACCGGTGGGACATCGGCGGCCTCTCCACGAACAGCCACCCGGACACCGGCCGTCCCACGATCTTCGTCTACGACGGCCATCCCGGCGGAGTCGGGATCACCGAGCGCGGGTTCGAGCAGTTCGAGGGCTGGGCCACCGACACCGCCGCCATGATCGCCGCGTGCCCCTGCGCCGACGGCTGCCCGTCGTGCGTCCAGAGCCCGAAGTGCGGGAACCTGAACGAGATGCTCGACAAGGCCGGTGCCTCGCTCCTGCTCGACCGGCTTGCAGCGAGCCGGTAGCGGCTCAGCAGTCGACGGCCAGCTTCAGGTGCTTCTTCGCGGCGAGTGCCTGCGCCTGCTCCTGCGTGATCGAGCTGCCCACCTGCTGGGTCGGGCCGTGGGGATCGTTCGTCGCGATCAGGAACGGCCCGATCTTCTGCTGCGCGACGTTCACGTTCGCGCACTGCCAGATCGCGTGCTTGGGGGCGGCCCGCTGTGCCGCCGTCGTGAAGACGGAGGTTCCGGCGGGTGGATCGGCGAGCTGGCACGACCACTGATCCGTCTCCTTCGGCTGCGAGAAGCAGTCGATCCACACCTCGGCCGGCGCGAGCCTCGAGGCGCACGGGCCGACGGTCTCGGGCGTGCACGCGGCGTAGATCGGGGTCGCGGTGCAGTTGAAATTCCCCGCGAGAGTCGACGGGGTGCACACCGGGCCCTGGACGCCGACGAGCCCGGTCGTGAAGAGGCCCTCGACGTTCTTCCCGACGAGAGCGGACTGCAGCGTCGAGCCGGTCGGTGCCTCGTGACCGCCGCATCCGGCGAGAAGGCCGCACACCGCGAGGAGCACGAGTGTCCACCTGCTCGTCCGTACCATCACTCCGAACTGTAGAGCCCTCCGAACAGAGCTCCCCGGCAAGAGTCCCCAGAGCAGAGTCGCGCAGATCCGGGGCTCAATGGACGGCGACCGTGCCGGTCACCGGGGCGAGCGGCTGGTAGCCGGCGCCCGCGCCGACGACCTCGAGCTTCACCGGGCCGCTCTCGGTGGCAGGGAGGCGGTAGGAGAAGACGACCGTCCCGCCTCCCGGAGTGCCCGTCCCGAGGCGGCGGCGTCTCGCGCCCGCATGCGACGAGGCTCTGTAGGTGCCGTAGAGGGTGAGATGGAGGTGGGGGCTGCTGATCGGCTTCCCGTCCGGCGACTCGACCTTCACGTTCAGCGTGCCCGTGTGCGCGATCGACGCCGCGCGCGGCAGGACGATCATCGCCTTGTGCGTCGCGTAGACGGCGAGGTTGAAGGGGCCGTCGGCGCCGCCGCACGCCGGGCTCGTCCCCACCAGGATGGGATACGCGCCCGACCTCGTCGCCGTGAACCCCGTCGAGACGAGCGGTGCGCTCACGAGCGGCTTCGCGGTGGCGACGGTCGCGTCGCTCGTCCCGGGCGCGTAGACATCGACGTACATCTGGACGGAAGGTGCGAGCGCGGCACCCTTGAGCGTGACCTCGTCGCCCTCGACGAGCGAGGCGATCCAGAACTCCCCGTCGCCGGGGCACTGCGCGCCGGGCCCGAGGTTGCCGCCGGTGTTCGTGACCGCGTCGGACGAGGTGTTCCCGCTCACGGTGAACGCGAGCGGCACCGGCGGCGCGGCCGAGATCGTGCTCCCTCCTCCCGCTCCCTGCGCTCCGCCTGCGAGCACCGCGGCCGAGATCAGCCCGATCGCAACTGCCACGGCTCGCCCCGATCGAGCTCCGCGACGGGAGGCTCGCCCGAAGGGAGAGCGCCGGGGGGCGAGTTTCCCGTGCACCCGCCGGATCCTAGCGTCCGGATCGGCAGAGTCGGCCCGGCGGCCCGCTCGTCCGCGAGTGCTCGCGGACCCGGCGACGGAGCGACGCGCGGGCGCTTCGGAGAGGGCGCGGAGGGACGAGGGACGGAGCCTGCGACCGCCGCTGCGGTGGCGGTTCGGCGGATCGACCTCCCCTGGTAGATTCCGTTTCTGCTGCGGGAGTGCGGGCTTTGGTTCGGCGATGCTGTAGATCGCGCCAGCGACATGAGGAGGGAGTCATCATGAGGTTGCAGGTCGTTCGGAATGCGGTTCTAGTGAGTGCAATCGCCCTGGGAGTGGCGTTCCTGGGGATGGGCCAGGCGTCTGGCGGCACCAAGAAGGCCACGGCGATCGTGCCGCCGCCTGCGTTCACGGGCGATCAGCTCGACGCGACGCCGAACGGGGACTGGATCGATGCTTTCGGTAGCGACTTCGGAAACCGCTACACGCAGCTCAACGGCATCAACACGTCGAACGCTGCGAGCATGCACACCGTCTGGCATCTCAGTCTCGCGAACCTCGGGGGACAGTGCGCGTCGAGCTGCTCCCAGTCGGCGAGCGGCATCGAGTACAAGGGAATCCTCTACTACCCGTCCGACAACGACAACGTCTACGCGATCGACGCGCAGACCGGGCAGGTCATCTGGCAGTACTCCGCGAACCTCGTTCCCGGCACCTACGTGGACGACGGCGGCGGTGTCACGACCCGCGGCCTCGCGATCGGTGACGGAATGGTCTATCTCGCCCGGCTCGACGACGTCGACGTCGCCCTGAACGCGACGACGGGAGCCGTCGTCTGGCAGACGACGCTCGACAGCTACACGAACGGCGCGTTCCAGACCGCCGCTCCGACCTATGTCGGCGCCGCGAGCACCCCGGAGGTGATCGTGGGGATGGCAGGCGGCGAGATCGGCGTCCGCGGCTACCTCGAAGCGCTGAATGCCAAGACCGGCGCCAAGATCTGGAAGACGTACACGGTTCCGGGCCCCGGCGACGCGAACTACGGCACGTGGGGCACCGACTACGACATCGCCCACGGCGGCGCCCCGGTCTGGACGAAGGCCGTCGTCGACTCGAAGCTCGGCCTCGCCTACGTCGGGACCGGCAATGCGTCCCCGTACGTGAACCGGAACCCCGGCTCCGACCTCTATACCGCCTCGATCGTCGCGGTCGACATCAACACCGGGAAGATCAGCTGGTACTACCAGACCGTCCACCACGACGAGTGGGACGACGACCACGCGACGACCCCGATCCTGTTCAACGAGTACGTGAAGGGCAAGCCCGTCCAGGCGCTCGATATCGCGACCAAGATGGGCTACAACTTCCTCCTCGACCGCAAGACCGGACAACCGATCATTCCCACCCCCGAGGTGCCGCAGGCGCAGTCGCCGAACGACAACGCAAGCACCGGCAACTCGCTCACCCAACCGGTCCCGGCGGGGCAGCCGTTCAGTCA
>DASZLW010000437.1:0-2602 GCA_035552175.1 Gaiellaceae bacterium
GGCCGGCGCCAGTCGACGAGGCCGACGAGGAACACGCCGCAAAGGCTCAGCCAGAGCCAGTAGGAGTTGATCCACGTCCCGCCGAACGCTCCCTGCCCGCCGCGCGCCATCCCCCAGGCGACGGCCGGCCCGGTGTAGGCCGTCAGCACCGCGCCGGTGATGTCGTCGATCGTCCCGGTCGCGATCTCGCCGGCGCGGCCCGAGAAGACGTTCACCGTCCAGGTTCCGTTCGAGTACGACGCGTCCACCGGGGGCTTCGGCGGGTAGCGCTCGAGCCACTTGTGGACACTCGGATCGGCGAGCAGGAGCTTCTCGGCCTCGCTGCTCGTGAGCCGGGCCTTCTGCGCCACCGTCTGCGTCGACGCGGGGGTGGTTGTCGTGAAGCCGTACGTGGACGTCGTCGGCTTCGCGGCGGACGCCGCCTGCGCGAGCGCACCCGCCGCGAGGAGCGCGAGCGCCGCCGCCTTCAGCGCCTGAACGACCAGAGCTTGTTCCCGAGGAAGTTCAGGGGCGTCACGAGCACGATCGCGACCGCCTGGGCGACGATCTTCCCGGTGCCGAGCGCGACGAGGGCCGTGAGAACCCCGAGGTTCGCCCCGAACACCGTGGCGGAGACCGCGAAGAACCGCATGCCCTGGTATCCGAAGTGGCCCCGCTCGGCCCGGAACGTCCAGTGGCGGTTCCACCAGTAGTTCCAGGCTCCGGCGACGAGGAACGAGCCGGTCGCGGCGAGGATGTAGTGGAAGCCGGCTTCCGTGAGCAGCAGCGCGTAGACCCCGAGGTTGACGAGGTAACCACTCGCCCCGACGGCTCCGAACTTCGCGAGCTGGATCCAGTTGGCGGGCCGTCGAAGCGCCTGCATCGCGCGGGATTCCAGCGTGCCCACTGGCAAACCACGCTAGCAAGCGGATCTTCGGGTGTTGTTAATCGACGGCTATTCCACGACGAGCGGGACGTAGCGCGCTCTGACCGTCGCGAGCAGCCGCGAGCCCGTCCTCGTCCGCTGGAGGACGCAGAGCCGCTGCTCGCGCCGGCCCGTGACGAGCGGGATCGCGATCCGGCCGTTTATGCGCAGCTGGGCCCAGAGGGCGGCCGGAAGCTCGTCCGCGGCGGCGGCGACGGCGATCCCGTCGTAGGGCGCCTGACCGGGAAAGCCGAGTGACCCGTCGCCGACGTGCACCCTGACTCGACCGTAGCCCGCCGCTTCGAGCGTCGAGCGGGCCGTGGCGGCCAGCTCGGGGATGCGCTCGATCGTGTGCACCTCGGCCGCGAGCTCTGCGAGGACGGCGGCCGCATAGCCCGAGCCGGTGCCGACGTCGAGGACACGTGCGGCAGGCTCGAGCGCAAGCGACTGCGCGGTGAGCGCGACCATGTAGGGCTGGGAGATCGTCTGAGCGTGCGGCAGCGGGACTGCGGCGTCCGCGTAGGCCTGGTCGCGGTGCTCCTCCGGGACGAAGAGCTCGCGCGGAACGCGCGCCATCGCGGCGAGGACCCGCTCGTCCCGGATCCCACGCCGGCGAAGCTGATCGTCGATCCAGGGCTCGTCCGTCACGCCGCTCGAGCGACCCCGACGCCGAGGTGGGCGAGCACGACTGCCTTGATCCCCGTGATCGAGCCCGGAGGCTCCCCGTCGATGCCCACCGTGAGCATCGGTACCTCAGAGTCGGCAACAGCCAGCGCGCCGTGACTTCCGCCGCCGATGTGACTCCTGCCGCCGAGGTCTGCGAACTCCCACCCGGCGGCGGCCGACAGGAGCACCGCGCCCGCGTTCGGGTTCCGAAGCGCTCCTTCTGCTCGTGCGCGGCCGTCGGGATAGCCGTCGAGGATCGCGAGGTCGTCGTCGCCGTCGTGCCGCGCGATCACGTTCCCGTCCTCGAGGAAGAGGGCGACGTCGACGGAGGGATCGCCGTCGAGAGCCTCGGCGAGCCGCCGCGGGTCGTCGCCGTAGAGCATCGCGGCGCGATTGGACGCCGCGACGAGCGCGCCTCCGACCTCCAGTGTCGCCGCCTGTTCGACCGGCGCCTGGCCGTGATCCGAGCACAGGACGACCGCGTACCGCTCCAGGAAGGCATCGGGCCCACCGGCGGCATCGAAGAGCGCCTCGATCGCGGCGTCCGCGCGACCGAGCGCCTCGTGGGCCGCGTCCGGCCCGAGCGCATGGGAGGCGTAGTCGTAGTCGGGCAGGTAGTGGACGAGGAGGTCGAAGCCGTCGCGCGTGACGAGCCATCGCCCGACCGCGGCCGCGTACCCGTCGATCGACCCGAGCGAGCGATTGAGCCAGGCGATCGGGGCGCCGGTCTTGTCGGACTCGTAGACGCTGTAGTAGAAGAAGCGCTTCGGGCCGTGCACGGGCGGGAATCCCGGGATCGGCGAGATGTGCCTGTGGCGGCCGCGGTAGGTCGTGATGTTGATCGCGGCCGCGGTGAGCCCGGCACCCTCGATCGCCTCGTACACCGTCTCCGCGCTCTTGAAGAGGTGGCGCTCGTTGAGGTTCACGACCGAGTCGCGGACGCCCTGGGCGAGCCCGGACGCGCGGAGCGCGGCAAACGACGAGCCGTACTCGACGAGCCGTTCCTCCTCGCGATTCCACCAGACGAGGTGA
>DASZLW010000438.1:0-7169 GCA_035552175.1 Gaiellaceae bacterium
GCCGTGGTCGAGATCGTCGTCAAGAAGGGCGGCCGCTGCCGGTACACGACGATCCAGAACTGGTCGACGAACGTCTACAACCTCGTCACCAAGAGGGCCGTTGCCTACGAGGACGCGATCATGGAGTGGGTCGACGGGAACCTCGGCTCGAAGCTGACGATGAAGTACCCCGCGATCTGGCTGATGGGGCCGCGCGCGCACGGCGAGGTGCTTTCGATCGCGTTCGCAGGCGCCGGGCAGCATCAGGACGCCGGCGGGAAGTGCGTCCACGTCGCACCGGACACAACCTCGGTGATCACGTCCAAGTCGATCTCGAAGAACGGCGGCCGCGCCGGCTACCGCGGCCTCCTCGAGGTTGCGAAGGGCGCGAAGAACGCGAAGTCGAAGGTCGTCTGCGACGCGCTGATCCTCGACGAGGACTCGCGCTCAGACACCTACCCGTACATCCAGATCGACGAGGACGAGGTCGACATCGGTCACGAGGCAACCGTCTCGAAGATCGGCGAGGAGCAGCTCTTCTACCTCATGTCGCGCGGGCTTTCCGAGGCCGAGGCGAGCGCCATGGTCGTCTCCGGGTTCGTCGAGCCGATCACGAAGGAGCTTCCGCTCGAATACGCGATCGAGATGAACCGGCTGATCGAGCTCCAGATGGAAGGGTCGGTTGGCTAGAGCGGAGGCGGCTGCCCGTTACGCGGAGCTGCCCGTTCCGTCGAAAACCGAGGAGGCCTGGCGCTTCACCGACCTGAAGGGGTTCGACCCGGACTCCTACACGGCCTCGCCGAACGGGTCGACGGCCGCGGCGCCGCAGTTCCTGGACCTCGACGTCGCGGGGACGGCGGTCGTCACCGAGGCGGGGATCGAGATCGAACGGGCGCCCGAGGGTATCCGGTTCGAGGCGCTCGCCCAGGACGACCCGCGGCTCTACTCGCTCGTCGGGTGGAACGAGAAGTTCGCCGCCCACAACGCGGCCGTGTGGACGCACGGGCTGCTTGTCGAGGTGCCGAAGGGCGTCGTCCTCGAGAAGCCGCTCTATGTGCGGATCGCGAGCTCCGTCGCCGAAGGGTCGCTCTTCTGGCGGCTGCTCGTCGTCGCCGAGGAGCAGTCGAGCGTGACGCTGATCGAGGAGTACGCCTCGTCACGGCCCGATCTTCCCGCGTATACGAATGCAGTCGCCGAGCTCTTCGTCGGCCAGGCGGCGAAGCTCGAGTACGTGTCGATCCAGAACCTGTCCCGCGAGACCTGGCACTTCGGCACGCACCATGCGCGTGTCGAGCGCGACGGGGCCCTCGACTGGGTCGCGGGCGGATTCGGCTCGAAGAAGGGCAAGATCCGGATCCAGAACGACCTGAGCGGCCCCGGCGCCACCTCGCGCGTGACGGGCGCGTATTTCGCCGACGGCGACCAGCACCTCGACTACGACACCTTCCAGGAGCACGTCGCACCGTCGACCGAGTCGGACTTCGCGTTCAAGGGGGCGCTGCGCGACAAGGCTCACGCGGTGTGGCGCGGGATGATCCGGGTCGAGGAGGATGCCCAGAAGACGAACGCCTACCAGGAGAACCGCAACCTCATCCTTTCCGCCGGCGCGCACGCGGACTCGATCCCGGGCCTCGAGATCCTCGCGAACGACGTTCGCTGCACGCACGGTGCGACGCTCGGCCGGGTCGATCGCGAGCAGCTCTTCTACCTGATGGCGCGTGGGCTTTCGCGCTCGGAGGCAGAGCGGCTCATCGTACGCGGGTTCTTCCAGGACATCCTCGACCGGATCGAGCTCGAGCCGGTTCGCGAGGCGCTCGGCGCCGCGCTCGAGGCGCGGATTCCACAGGTCTAGGCAGCTCTCGCTCCAGGGCGTGTCGTTTGTCGGGCGCGCAGTGCGGCGTATCTCGAGTGGGTCAAGGCATCGCCGGGTGAGAGCTTCTGAAGGCCGTCTCGTCTCCTGCACGGGACTCCTCCGCGGCGGCGTCGATCTGCGCCGCGACCTCCTCGGCGTTCTCGGTCGAGACGAGGAGGCGGCTGTACTCGAGCCCGGCGAGCTCGACGATCACGGCGGGCCCGCGGCCGTGGAGCGCGACGAAGTCCTTCCCCCCCGGAAAGCGCCAGCTGCCGACGGCCTTTCGCCTCGGGCGACCCGTGCCGGGCATCCGCACGCCGCGTAGCTCGTCCCACGGGCTGTCTGTCGCCCGCGCCCGGCGCACGGCTGTCAACGGCACCTCCGCGTTGCCGCGCACGAATCCGCCGATCTGCTCGAAGGGCGTCAGCCGGAGGATCAGCAACCCGCCGGCGATGTCGAACCGAGCCACCGCCGAACCCTAGAGCGGGGACGAGGGCTCCGGCGCCAAAACGGGTGTCTGACACCCGACTTCAACGCGGGAACCCCGATCGGCGCAGGGATTCCGCGACGCTTGAATCAGGGAAGGCTCGTCGTCTGGCACCTTTTCCACAGGCCGCCAGACGCCCGATCGGGGCACCGACGTCAGGGTTTTGGTGGGTGCGGCGGCGTCGGATGAACCCCCGTCTGGAGCGAGGGATAGCCGCACGTCGGGGCGAGGTAGACGCCCTCGAAGTTGCCGAGCGCCCCGAACCGGTGCATCTGGGTGCCGTTCGGATGGGCGTACGGGGCAATCGAGACGATGCGGTCGACCTTCTCGTGCTTCGCCATCGCGAGGATCTCGAGAATCGTCGGATCCCGATCGGTGAACGTGACGTTCCGGATCAGGGGGTCGAGCATGCTGGCGGCAGGCGGGGTCGGAGTGAGATAGCCGTCGGGCATCCGGAACCAGAAGTCCGACTCCGCCTGCCAGAGCGTCGAGTTGTCGAGCACGCCGAACGGGAAGATCGCGATGTTGTCGTTCTTCCGGAAGCACTTGTACTGCGCGTGGGTGAAAAAGGCCCAGCGCTCGGGATGCTCGCGAAAGTCGTGGTGCCATACCGCCGGCACGAGTGCAAGGACCGCGAGGCCCGGCAGGACGAGCTGGCCCGGCCAGCTTCTCCGCCCGGCCGTCCAGAGCGCCACGATCGCCGAGCCGGCGAGCGCGACGTACACCGATAGACGGACCGTGAGAACGTTGTCCAGCACGGGCAGCTTCGCCACTGCCTTCCACGGGAGCAGGAACTCCCGGTGGCCGCCGACATAGAGGTCAGTGCCGAAGTCCAGCACGACTGCGACCGCGAGGGCCGCGACCGCG
The DNA here is from genome assembly GCA_035552175.1 of Gaiellaceae bacterium. Taxonomy (GTDB): domain Bacteria; phylum Actinomycetota; class Thermoleophilia; order Gaiellales; family Gaiellaceae; genus PALSA-600. The sequence goes on from DASZLW010000438.1 coordinate 3,186, forward strand.
AAACGGACGACGGGCGAGCGGCGCCCACCGATCAGGTACAGCGCGACGATCAGCAGCGACGGGAGCCCGAGGTACAGCCCCTGGTCGGCGAGGTCGCTGTAGAGCTTTCCCGACGCATGTGCGAACGACGAGCCGCCGAACGCGATCAGGCGCGTCGGCACGACGAGGTTGAGCGCGTCCCCGTCCGCGGTCGCCGGCTCGAAGATCGACCCGGACTGGAACCCGGTGATCGCGTAGGCGAGGAGCGGCCCCGCGACGATCGCGGAGATCCCCACAGCCGCAGCGAGGGGGCGCAGAAGACTGCGGAGCCGTGACCGGGCTCCGGGCACCGTCGCGTAGGCGACGGCGAGCCCGAACGCGAGCATGAGCGCGGCGGTGACGCACACCTCGGACGAGATCCAGAACTGGAGCCCGAACAGCACGCCGAGCCGGATCGCGGCACCTCGACCGTCAAGCTCACCCTCGACGTACCGGATCGTCGCGAGTGCGAGCAACGGCAGGAGGAAGACCGAGGTGAGATGGAGGTGCCCGAGCTCCTGCCCGAGCATGTAGCTCGAGAATCCGAACAGGTACCCGCCGACCGCCGAGGCCCATGTCGACCGCGTGAGGTGCCGGCAGAGCAGGAACGCCGTCCAGGCCGCGAGGGCCGGCATCAGCATCTGCGCCAGGTTGTACGACACGTCCGGGCCGAAGAGAACCGTCACCGGCGCGAAGACGATCGCGAGCCCGGGCACGCTCGTGACCCAGGCGAGGTTGATGCCCGTCGGCGCATAGATCGCCTTCGAGACGAACGGGTTCTGCCAGGTGAGGATCGCGTGGGGCCACCAGGCGAACGACCAGACGAAGATCTGCGGATCCTTTCCGCTTCCGAGGAGGTAACGCCCGGGGTGCCGAACGAGCAACGCCCCGAAGTAGGCGAACGCGATCGCCACGTACCCGGCCAGGACGAGCGCGCTCGTTCGCCGCGGGTGAGTCACGAGCCGATGCTACGTCGCGGGATCGAACGCGACCGCGTGTCAGGCCTGGCGCACGAGCGGCTTGTACTTGATGCGGTGGGGCTCGAGCGCCTCGGGGCCCTTCGTTGCGGTCACCCACGCGACGTAGTCGCCCCAGGAGCCCTCGAACCAGATCGCCTCGGAGTCGCCCTCGAACGCAAGGATGTGGGTCGCGACGCGGTCGAGGAACCAGCGATCGTGGGTGATGACGACGGCACAGCCGGCGAAATCGAGCAGCGCCTCCTCGAGCGCACGCAGGGTGTCGACGTCGAGGTCGTTCGTCGGCTCGTCGAGGAGCAGTACATTGCCCCCCGACTTCAGGAGCTTGGCGAGATGGACGCGGTTGCGCTCGCCGCCCGAGAGCTGACCGACCGGCTTCTGCTGATCGCCGCCGCGGAAGTTGAACCAGCTCGTGTACTGACGTGAGTTCACCTCGCGCCTGCCGAGCTCGATGATGTCGTGACCGCCGCTGATCTCCTTCCAGACCGTGTTCTTCGGGTCGAGGTCGCCGCGGGACTGGTCGACGTACGCGAGCTGCACGGTCTCGCCGACGCGGAGCGTGCCGGCGTCCGGCTGCTCCTCCCCGGCGATCATGCGGAAGAGCGTCGTCTTCCCGGCACCGTTCGGCCCGACGACCCCCACGATTCCGGCGGGCGGAAGCGAGAAGGTGAGGTTGTCGTAGAGGAGCCGGTCGCCGAAACCCTTGGCGAGATCTTTCGCCTCGATCACGATGTCGCCGAGCCGCGGGCCGGAAGGAATATGGATCTCGACGCGATCGAGCCTCACCTGCTGATCCTCGGCGAGGAGCTTCTCGTAGTTGCCGAGCCGCGCCTTCGACTTCGCGTGGCGCGCGGTCGGGCTCATGCGCACCCATTCGAGCTCACGGGCCAGCGTGCGGCGGCGGGCCGACTCCTGCTTCTCCTCGACCGCGAGGCGGGCCTCCTTCTGCTCGAGCCACGAGGAGTAGTTGCCCTGGAACGGGATCCCGCGGCCGCGGTCGAGCTCGAGGATCCAGCCGGCCACGTTGTCGAGGAAATAGCGGTCGTGGGTGACGGCGATCACGGCGCCCTTGTACTCGGCGAGGAAGCGCTCGAGCCAGTAGACCGACTCCGCATCGAGATGGTTCGTCGGCTCGTCGAGCAGCAAGAGGTCCGGCGCGGAGAGAAGCAGCCGGCAGAGCGCGACGCGGCGACGCTCGCCGCCCGAGAGAGAGGTGACGTCGCGGTCGCCTTCGGGCAGGCGGAGCGCGTCCATCGCCCGGTCGAGCGTGGCGTCGAGGCTCCAGACGTCGCGCCGGTCGATCTCGTCCTGGACCTTCGACTGCTCCGCGAGGAGCTTGTCGAAGTCGGCATCCGGCTCGGAGAAGCCGGCGGAGATCGCGTTGAACCGGTCGAGGAGATCGCGGAGCTCGCGGACGCCGTCCTCGACGTTGCCGCGCACGTCCTTCGAGGGATCGAGATCGGGCTCCTGCTCGAGCAGGCCGACACTGGCGCCGGGTGCGAGCCGCGCCTCGCCCGAAGAGGTCTCCTCCTGCCCCGCCATGATCCGGAGGAGCGTCGACTTCCCGGAGCCGTTGGGCCCGAGCACGCCGATCTTCGCCCCGTGGAAGAAGGAGAGCGAGATGTTCGCGAGCACCTGGCGGTCGGACCCGTAGAACTTGTCCGCCTGGTACATCGAGTAGACGAATTCAGACACTCATGCCTCCAAGGGACAGCATCCGGGGACAGTCACCGTCACAGAAGTGTGGCGGAACCGCTCCCACCAGCCTCTCGCTCCAGAAATGATCTGCAAAAGAAGAGAGACGGGACGCACATGTCCGGGGACAGTCACCGTCACAGAAGTGCAACAGACGATCGAGGTTTCGGCGAAACGGCTCACGGACGCGGCACGATATCCGCCCGGGCCCTCGCCCCGGCCCTCGAAGGTGCCTCGGTACAGTGGTCACATGGCGACTACCGCGGAACCCGTGCTCGATGCCGTCCGCCTCCGCGCGGACTTCCCGATCTTCGAGCAGACCTTCCACGGCAAGCCGCTCGCGTATCTCAACTCGGCCGCGACGTCGCAGAAGCCCCGCCAGGTGCTCGACACGATGACGGAGTTCTACGAGACGTCGTACTCGAACGTCCACCGTGGCGTCTATGAGCTCGGCGAGCGCGCGACCGCCGGCCTCGAGGGCGCGCGCGAGAAGGTGCGCGCGTTCGTCAACGCCCCCACCGAGCGCGAGATCATCTTCGTCCGGAATGCGACCGAGGGCCTCAACCTCGTGGCCTACGCCTACGGCCTCGCCCGCCTCGGGCCGGGGGACGTCGTCCTCGCGACGCAGCTCGAGCACCACTCGAACTTCGTCCCCTGGCAATACGTCGCGAACCGCACCGGCGCCGAGTTCCGCATCATCCCGGTCGACGACAACGGCGATCTGCTTCTCGACGAGCTCGCCGACGTCGAGAACGTGAAGGTCGTCGCGGCGAACATCGTCTCGAACGCGCTCGGCACGATCGCCGATACGCGCAAGCTCGCCGACTGGGCGCACGAGCGCGGCGCGATCCTCACCTGCGACGGCGCCCAGGCCGCGCCGCACGTCCGCCTCGACGTTCAGTCGCTCGGCGCCGACTTCGTCGCCGTCTCCGGCCACAAGATGTGCGGCCCGAGCGGGATCGGCTTCCTCTGGGGCCGGTCGGAGATCCTGCTCGAGATGGAGCCGTTCCTGCTCGGCGGCCACATGATCCGGAACGTCGGCGACCAGAGGACGACGTGGGGTGAGCTGCCGTCGAAGTTCGAGGCCGGGACCTCGCCGGTCGCGGAGGCAGTCGGACTCGGCGCGGCGATCGACTACCTGGAGACCGTGGGGATCGAGGCGATCGAGGCCCACGAGCACAGGCTCACCGCTTACGCACTCGACGTCCTCGCAGACGTCCCGGGGATCGAGCTGTACGGTCCGCCCCCGGATCGGCGCGCCGGGATCGTGATGTTCAACGTCGAAGGCGTCCAC
>DASZLW010000439.1:0-4290 GCA_035552175.1 Gaiellaceae bacterium
TACGTCGAGGCACCGGACGACATCCTCGTCCGGCCGGCCGATCTCGACGAGCTTCCGCACGGCGACCAGCTGATCCTCTGCACGGGCTCGCAGGGCGAGCCGCTGTCGGCGCTCACGCGGATCGCCTACAACGATCACCCGGCGGTGAAGATCGAGCGCGGCGACACCGTGATCATCTCCGCCCGCGCCGTCCCGGGCAACGAGCTCCGCGTCCACGACTCGATCAACAGGCTCACACGATCCGGCGCAGAGGTCCTGCACGAGGAGAACGCGGACGTCCATGTCTCCGGGCACGCACGCTCCGAGGAGCTCCGCACGCTGCTCAGCCTGCTGCGGCCGAAGGCGGTGATGCCGATCCACGGCGAGTACCGGATGCAGGCGGCGCACGCGCGGCTCGCGCAGGAGGCAGGCGTTCCGGCGTCCGGGATCATCATCGCGGAGAACGGCGACGTGATCGAGCTCTCTGCCGCCGGCGCCCGGCTCGCCGACCACGTCGAGGCCGGAATGACGTTCGTCGACGGGCTCGGGGTGGGGGATCTTTCGGATGTGGCGCTCCGCGACCGCCGGCACCTCTCGGAAGACGGCGTCCTGATCGTCGTCGCGACGCTCTCGGACGGTGTCGCGGCCGCGCCGGAGCTGATCTCGCGGGGGTTCGCGGAGTCGGAGCAGCTCGTCGCCGAGCTCCGCAGCGAGGCGCACGAGATCGTCAGGGAGCTGCTCGCGGACGACATCCTCGAGATCAAGCTGATCCAGGAGCACCTCCACGACGGGATCGGCCAGCTCGTGTACGACCGGACGCGGCGTCGGCCGATGATCCTCCCGGTCGTCGTCGAGGCGTGAGCCCGCCCGGCTGGGCGACGGCGATCGCGGCGCATGCCGGCGAGCAGCGCACGGCGGAGAACCTGATCGCGGCGCTCGGGGCGCTCGAGCTGGAGGCGCTCGGGTTCTGCCGGCTTCTCGAACGGTGGGCTCGCGGAGAGGCCGAGCCGGCGACGGTCGGGGGGCGGCGGGTCGCGCTACAGGAAGCGGCGGAGCGGGTCGAGCTGGCGCTCGGCCTCGTCGAGAGCCCACTCGGGCGATACCTCGTCGAGCTCGAGCCGGAACGAGCCGAAGGCGCCTCCTGGTTCGGCGAGCCCGGCCAGGCGGAGCTCATCGACTGGGAGCCGGTCCTCTCGCGGGCGGGCGTCGTCGTCGAGCCGCATCGTGTCGCCGCCGCCTACCTCGAGCTCGCCGTGCTGATCCGCGCCCTCGAGGGACTCTCGGCGGCCGTGGGCTTCGAGGCGGGGCCGGATCGGGGGTCGCTCTGGGCGGGCCTCTTCGATCTGCGGGAGAACCTGCTCGGCCGTGCGCAGGACGATCTGCGCGCGCTCGCTGCATAATCCTCGCCGCATGGCTGTCGAGCTCACGGTCGTCGGTTCGATCAACGTCGACTTCGTCGCGCGGATGGAGCGGCTGCCGGAGGTCGGCGAGACGGTCGCCGCACGCCAGTTCGGCCGGCAGCCGGGCGGGAAGGGCGCGAATCAGGCCGTGGCTGCCTCACGCCTCGGGGCGGACGTCACGATGGTCGGCGCAGTCGGCGACGACGAGTTCGCCGACCTCGCGCTCTCCGGACTCGTCGAGGCAGGCGTGACGCTCGATGTCGAGCGTCGGGGCCAGACGGGCGTCGCGCTCATCTACGTCGACATGCGCGGCGAGAACCAGATCGCCGTCTTTCCCGGTGCGAACGCCGGTGTCAGGCCCCGTGAGGTCGAAGGGGCTGTGCTCTGCCAGCTCGAGGTCCCGGACGAGGTCGTCTACGCGGCGGCCGAGAAAGCTTCCTTCTTCGCGCTCAACGCGGCGCCGGCCCGCGAGCTCGATCTCGAGCCCGACCTGCTCGTCGTGAATCGGTTCGAGCACGAGGTGATGAAGCGCGGGAAGCTCGTCGCCGTCACCTATGGCAAGGACGGGGCCGTCCTCTTCGAGAACGGGAGGCAGGTGGCGGGCTCCGCCGCGCCCGAGATCATCCCGGTCGACGGAAGCGGGGCGGGGGACGCATTCACGGCCGCGCTCGTCGTGTCCCTCCTCGAAGGGAAGTCGTACGAGGAGTCGCTTCGCCTAGGATGCGCCGCCGGGGCCTACGCGGCTGCCACTCTCGGCGCCCAGAGCTCCCTGCCGCACGCGGAGCTGCTCGAAGGCTGGCTGAAGACGTTGCCATGACGACACCGATCATCATCGACTGCGACCCGGGGCACGACGACGCGATCGCGCTGCTTCTCGCTGCCGCGTCCCCCGAGGTCGAGCTGCTCGGTGTCACCACCGTGGCGGGCAACCAGACGCTCCAGAAGACGACGGCGAATGCCCTCAAGGTGCTCGAGCTCGCCGGCCGCGCCGACGTCCGGGTGGCTGCGGGCGCAGCCGACCCGCTCGTGCGCGCCCGCTCGGTCGCCGCGCACGTTCACGGCGAGAGCGGGCTCGACGGGCCCGACCTTCCGGCCCCGTCCGCGTCGGTCGTCGACGCGCACGCCGTGAAGTTCATGGCCGACCTCATCCGGGAGCGGGAGGGTGCGCTGACGCTCGTTCCGACGGGTCCGCTGACGAATATCGCGCTGCTCCTCGCGACGGAGCCCGACGCGCGCCCCGAGCGGATCGTGCTGATGGGCGGCTCGGTCGGCGAGGGAAACCGGACACCCGCGGCGGAGTTCAACATCTGGGCGGATCCCGAGGCGGCCCGCCGCGTGTTCGAGAGCGGGATCGACGTGACGATGATCGGGCTCGACGTCACCCATCGCGCCTACGTGACCGACGAGGAGACAGAATCCCTGCGCGGTACCGGGCGCGTCGGGAAGATCGCGGCGGAGCTGCTCGACTTCTACGGGAAGTGGCACAAGCGCTCCTATCCCGATCTCGCAGGGTCGCCGCTCCACGACCCGGTCGCCGTGGCGCATGTCGTCGACGGGTCGCTCGTCGACTGCAGGCCGGCCTACATCGAGGTCGATTGCGGGTGGGAGCAGGGGCGGGGCAGGACGAACGTCGACTGGCGCGGCCGGCTCGAGAGCCGGGATCCGAATGCGACGGTGGGCCTCGACATCGACCGCGATGCGTTCGTCCGCATGATCACGGAACGCCTGACCGCGCTCGGCTGACCCTCCGGCGCGGCGGCTCCTGCGGGGCGGAACCCGCTTGTAATGCATGTAACAAACTCGCCCGGTAGAGGTCCGGCATTCGCCCGGTGAGGAGCTTGCCGACGATCTCGTCGACGTAGGGGTTCGGCGCCTTCGGCTTGCGCCGCGCCGCGATCGCGATGCGGCGCACGGCCGAGTAGCTCGGAGCGGGCTTTTCGGCAGTCGCAGTCAGGGGTTGCAGGGCGCGGACGATCTCGGCATTCGTGAGCCCGCGACGCGCGAGCTGCTTCGCGGCGGCGACGAAAACGGGGTCGATCCGGGGGCGAGGCGCCATCCACCGACCGTGCCAGAGAACCTGTCACGCGTGTGTGCCAACTCCGTGCCGAAATCCAAACGGCGCTTGTGGTGCAAGTCACGAGCGCTTGCGAAGTTCGTGACGTGCATTACAAGCGGGTTCTTCGGGGCGCGGCGCGGCCGTCGGAACGGGCGTATGAGCTTGTGACTTGCATTACAAGCGGGTTCTGCACGCTGCGGTGGCATACCGAGGGCGGGCGGCTCACTCGCGAGTCGGTCGCCTGCGCGGTGTTACGCGGGGCAGCGGCCGGCGTTGTAGGCCGCGAACTCCGCTGCGGTAACGCCGGTCCAGAAGCTGCCGTCGGTCGCGCGGATCAGGTGAATCGTCTCGGCCGCCGTCGCCGGGTCGTGCGTCGCGTCGCTCACCCTGACGTGCAGCGTCATCGCGAGCGTTTCGACCTTCCGACCCGTCCCGGGAAGCGTCAACCTGTCGCTCTTCGTGCTGACGACCTTGAAGCTGCCGACCTTCACGGTCGGGTCGACCTTGTCCTGGCAGTTGACGTAGACGCCCCTCGCCACATGGGCGCGCTGGAGTGGACCGAGCCGCGACCAGAGTCCGGCCCGGTCGTGGGCCGAGATCTGCGCGAGCTCCCACCCGACAAACCCGGCAGGGGTCTTCGGGGTGGTCGCGCCCGCCGGCGCGGCACAAAGCCCGATCACCGACGCTGCCACGAGGACGACGATCGCCTGCCGCCGGATCACGAGGCGATCCTCTGCGTTCACCGCCGTCGCCGGGCAGGAGGGGCGGTGAGCGGGGCGAACTGGCTGGAATGGCGCAAGCAGGTCGGACCACGCGCACCGCCTCGTCGCGGGCCAAAGCCCCTGCCCGGCGCGC
>DASZLW010000440.1:0-3297 GCA_035552175.1 Gaiellaceae bacterium
ACCGAATACTCGCGTCCCGTCCTCGAACGATCCGGTTTCGTCAAGGTCTCCACGACGACGCCGTACAGGTGGCACCGTCGCCCCTCGACCGGCGCGGGCCACGCCTTCAGCGAAGGCTGAGCCCCGCCGCGAGATCGAGCCTCAGCTCCAGGCCCCGGCCGACGGGTGGAGAAGCGGAACGGCCGGATCCCAGCCCGCCGCGAGAACGGCGACGAGGGAGGGCGGCGTGATCAGCAGCGTGGCTCCGCGGGCGGGACGCGGGATCGGGTCGTCGTAGCCGCGGGGCATCCACCGCAGGAGGCTGCGGCCGAGCACGAGCCGCGGCTCGCCGTCCTGCAGGACCATCGCTCCGTCCGGAAGGCTCGAGAACGGCGCCTGGTGGAAGCGCCGCACTCCCGAGTCGAGCCGCTCGTCGTGGAGTTGGACGTCCATCGCGTCCGCGCCGTTCTGCGTGGGGTGCAGGTCGCGCCAGATCTCCGTAAGACGGACATAGTCCTCGCGGCGGCAGAGCGCGCAGGCGCGGTGTCCGGCGGCGAGCGCGGTCGCCTCGTCGAGAAAGAAGAGCTCGGTGAACCGGCCGGGCTGCAGGAGCGGGTGCCGGTGCCAGCCGCGGAACTCGAGCCGGCACGCGATCCAGCGCCTCACTGCGTAGTTGCGCCGGATCCGGCCGTCCGCGTCGTGGAGGCAGCCGCGGTTCCCGTAGACGAGCCCGCGGGCCGGATCGGCGATCAGGTCGCCACGCGGTGTGACGCGATTCTGAAGCGCCAATCTCTAGGGTGTCTCGCCCGCGAGGATGCGGCCGAAGACCTGCGGGTCGATGTTGCCGCCCGAGACGATGCAGACGATCTTCCCGCCTCCCGCTCCTCCGGTGAGGGCGGCGGCAAGCGCGAGCGCTCCTGCGCCCTCCGTCATCACGCGCATCCGCTCGGCGATCAAGCGGACGGCGGCGGCCGTGTCGACCAGGGACATCGCAAACGCGCCGTCGATCAGGTCACGCGCGTGCTGCTCCCAGACGGGAATGATCAGCGACCGGCTTCCGGCCCCGTCGACGAACGAGCGCTGGTAGTCGACTTCGACCGGATGTCCCGCCTCGCGTGAGGCCTTGACCGTCGCCCCGGTCTCGGGCTCGACGGCGTAGAACTGGACATCGGGACGCTTCGCCTTCACGGCGCTCGCGATCCCAGCAATCAGGCCACCACCGCCGTAGGGGACGATCACCGCGTCGAGGTCCGGGAGGTCTTCGAGCAGCTCGAGGCCGATCGTGCCGTTCCCGGCCATCACCTTCGGGTCGTCGACGGGGTGGACGAAAAGGCCGTCCGCTTCCTCGTAGCGGCCCTCGACGAGGACGCGCCACCACTCGTCGTACGGCAGCTTCACGACAGTGCCGCCGAACCGTTCGACGGCGGCGATCTTCGTCTGCGGGGCTCCCTCGGGAACGACGATCGTGGACGGCACGCCGCGGAGCCGGGCCGCGTAGGCGACACCCTGTGCCATGTTCCCGGCGCTCGCCGTGACGACACCGCCCGCGAGCTCCTCGGCCGATGCCTGGAGCACGGCGTTTCCCGCGCCGCGGAGCTTGAACGAGTTGACCGGCTGCAGCGTCTCGAGCTTGAGGTACAGGTCGGCCTCGGCATCGACGTCCAGCCGGATCAGCGGAGTGCGTGTGACGAGGCCCGCGATCGTGTCGCGGGCGCGAAGGATCTCGTCGTACGGGATCACAGTTCGGCCTCGATCCCGACGTTCTCGGCCTCGGCACGGCGGAGGATGTGCTCGGCGGCAGCGAGATCCTCGACTCCGAGGCCGAGCGACTTGAAGACCGTGAGCTCGGAGTCGTCGCGACGCCCCTCGGCTGCTCCGATCAGCAGCTCGCCGATCTCCGCACGGATGTTCTCGGGGCCGATCGCGCCCTCCCGCATCGGGAAGAGGTAGTCGCCGGCTTCGTTGAGGGTCGACTCGCGGCGGTCGACGAAGAGGGCGGCCTCGGCCATCGTGCGCGTGTCGAGCTCGCGCGTCGTCGGGATGCTCGAGCCGACCGCGTTCACGTGCGCGCCCTCGGCGAGCCACTCGCGCTGCACGATCGGCTCGCGGGCGGTCGTGGCGGTCACGACGACGTCGGCATCCCGGAGCGCTTCCTCGGCCGAAGAGACCTCGACGACACCGTCGAGCTCGGCCGCGCGGCCGGGTGTCCGACTCCATACACGCACGTCGTCGAACGGGAGCACGGTACGCATGGCGTTGAGGTGCGCGCGGGCCTGCGTCCCGGCTCCGAGGATCGCCAGCGTCCGCGAGCCCGGCCGCGCGAGCAGCTTCGTCGCGACACCGGTGACGGCCGCGGTCCGGATCGCGGTGATCGCTCCGGCGTTCATGATCGCCCGGGTCGCGCCGGTGACTCCGTCGAAGAGCGCGACGAAGCCCTGGTGCAGGTCGAGGCCGAGAGCGGCGTTCGCCGGCGCGATGCACACGGCCTTCAGGGCGTAGACAGCATCGGGGCCGGAACGGTGCGCGGGCATGAGGCCCATCAGGGTCGACTCCTCGGGCGGCCGGATCACGAGGCGCAGCGGGTTGTAGAGCTCGCCGCGCGCGAGGGAGGCGAGCACGCCTTCCATGGCGGCGATGCACTCGTCCATCGGCAGAAGCCGGTGGACGTCCTGCTCGCTGAGGATGCGCACGCTCATGCGAAGAACGAGCCTATTCGCTCACGGCTCTCTTCCGGAAGGGAAACGTCGAGTGCGGCGATGACCGGGTCGAGATGGTCGGGGCGGGAGGGGCCGCAGACGACACCGGTCACGTGCGGATGCGACAGCACCCACGCGAACGCAATCGTTGCCATGTCGATCCCGCGAACCGCGGCCTCGGTCTCGAGGAGCTCCAACCCGTCGAAGATCCGATCCGCCACGAACTTCGTGTACGGCTCTGGGCGCTGAGTCATCCGCGAGCCGGTGGGGAACGGCTCGCCCCGGCGGTAGCGCCCGGTCAACCAGCCGCCGGCGGTCGGCCCGAACGGGACGTACTCGATCCCGTGCTCGCCGCAGAGCGGCAGCACCGCCTCCTCGTCCTCACGCTCGAGCAGCGAGTAGCCGTTCTGGACGAGTGCCGGCTGGCCGTGGCGGAGCGACTCCTCGATCCCGGCCGCGTCGAAGTTGCTGAGACCCCACGCGCCGATCGTCCCGTCTGCGGCGAGCTGTTCGAAGGCGTCGATTGTCTCCTCGAGAGGCGTCCGGGGGTCGCGGTCGTGCGCAAGGTAGAGATCGATCCTCTCGACCCCGAGCCGCTCCAGGCTCCCTTCGACCTGGCGCC
>DASZLW010000441.1:0-11242 GCA_035552175.1 Gaiellaceae bacterium
AGCCCGGGCGGCGGCAGGACAGCGACGTGACGACGTTCGACTCCACCGGGCTTGCGATCCAGGATCTCGCGATCGCACTCGCCGCTTTCGGGCAGGTCGACGCCATCCGGGGCCTGGCGTCGCTCGAGCTCTGAGCTTTCCCGCGGTTCGGCAGGCGCGGCTCGGCGGGGCGCGGTTCGGCGGGGCGCGGTTGGACGGGCGCGCTGCGTCGAGCGCGCTACGTCGAGCGCGCTAATCGGGCGCGCTAATCGGGCGCGCTGCGTCGAGCGCGGTTCGGGGGGTGCCGCTCTCCGGCGCGGTTCGGACGGGCGCGACTCGGCGGCCCGGTTCGACCGGCGCGGTTCGGCAAGCGCGGTTCCGGGGAACGCGGCTCTGGGAACGCGGTTCGGGGAATGCGGCTCGACACGCCCCGCTCGCCAGCACGCTTCGGTTAGCGGGGCTCGGTTGGCGCGGCTCGGTTGGCGCGGCTCGGCCTGAGGGCTCGGCAAGCGCGGCTGCCGGGCACGCGGATCGGGAGACGCGGTTCTGGAGACGCGGTTCTGGAGACGCGGTTCTGGAGACGCGGTTCCGCGGGCGCCGCTCGCCGGCGCGTTCCGGTCGACGCGGCTCGGTGGACTCGGCTTGAGGGTTCGGCGAGCGCGGTTCGACGGGCGCCGTAAGGCTGGCTGAGTTCGCCCGCCACGGTCGACCGGCTGATACGACCGGCTCGACTCGACCAGCGAAATTCGATTGGTCTGGTTCGGGAGACGCGCTTCCAAAGGCGCGCCTCAGGAGACGCGCTTCGGGAGACGCGCTTCCGGAGACGCGGTTTGGAAGACTCAGGTCTCGAGGACTGTCGAGGCCTCCCGAGCTGCCGCGAATCGCCCCGGATCGAAGAGATCGAGATCGGGAACCGCCTCACCGAGGACGGCCTTCGCGACCAGGTCTCCGCAGGCGAAGCCGAGCACGTTGCCGTGCCCCGAGTACCCACCGGCGACCCAGAGGCGCGTGCTTCCGGGCACGCGGCCAGCGAGCGGGATCCGATCGGGGGTCTCGCCCCAGATCCCCGCCCACCGATGCGTCACCCGCGGTGGGCGCCCGACGAGCTCGGCCGCGAAGGCGTCGAGCCGGCTCTGGATGATCGCGGTCGTCTCTTCGACATCGGTCTGCTCGGTCTCGAGACTCGTGTCTCGGCGGCCGCCGAGGATCAGCCTGCCGTTCGCCAGCTGCTGCCAGTAGTCGTAGCCGCCCCGGGCGTAGTGCGGCCGGTCGGCGACTCGTTCCGGCAGCGGTTCCGTCGCGAGCACCTGGCCGCGCATCGGCCTGACCCAACGCGCGAGCTCGGGGAGGAGAACGTCCGTCCACCCGTCGACGGCGACGACCACGCCCCCGACGTCGAGGCTGTCGAGCTCCGCGCGCGTCACCGCCCGGCCCAGGACGAGCTCGGCCCCTGCTGAGGTCGCATGCCGGCTGAGCCGCCGGACCCAGCACGCGGGATCGAGCGCTCCGTCCCGTGGGTGGACGAACCCGCCCGCGAACAGCCGGTCGAGCGGTTCGGGAAGCTCGGCGAGCCAGTCGGCAGCGAAGCCGTCCTCCTGGAGCGCGGCGTACTCGCACTCGAGCTCGTCGACCTCTGCCTGGTCGACCGCCAGCCGGAGACTTCCGGTGCGTCTGAGCGCATCGCCGGCCAGGAGCTCCATTCGGTCCAGGGCCAGCTCCGTGAGCGCCCAGAGCCTCGAGGCCGCGTTCGCGCCGAGCGTTTCTCGGGCATCGTCGTAGCTCGGGCAGCCGCCACGGAGCGCGAAGCCGCCGTTGCGTCCGCTGGCACCGCCTGCGATCACGCGAGCCTCGAGGAGCCGTACGCGCAGGCCCCCGCGGGCGAGCGTGAGTGCGCACGAGCACCCGGTCACGCCGCCGCCGACCACGACCACGTCCACGGGAGCCGACGGCTCAACACCGGTTCGAGCGGCGCCCGTGCCGCCGCTGCCCCTCACCCGGGGCGACGGCTCGGAGAGCCAATATGGAGTTGTCTTCACAAGCAGCGATCCTATGGCTGGGACATCACCTCCTGTAGATCCCGGCGCGGACCTCGGCGAGGCCCGCGAGCTCGAGCTCGACGAGAGCAGCGGCCGCGGTGCCGGAGTCCATTCCGGCCAGACGCGCCACCTGGTCCACCGTCGAGGCTCCGGCGTCGAGAGCGGCAAGCGCGGCCTGGGCCGGACCTCCGGGCGGCGGCCCTTCGGGTGTCAGCTCGGGCCGCTCGATCCCGATCGCCTCGAGCACGTCGTCAGCACACGTGACGGGCGTCGCCCCGAGCCTCAGGAGGGCATTCGCGCCGCGTGAGAGCGCAGACGTGATCTCCCCGGGGACCGCGAGCACCTCTCGGCCCTCTTCGAGGGCCAGGTCGGCCGTGATGAGCGCCCCACTCCGGTCACGGGCCTCGACCACGATGGTCGCGACCGCAAGCCCTGCGACGATCCTGTTTCTCGCAGGAAAGCGCCACGGGGCCGGCGCAACTCCCGGCGGGTACTCGGAAACCACGAAGCCGCCCTTGGCGATCTCACCGGCCAGCGAGGCGTGAGCGCGCGGATAGTCGCGGTCGATGCCGCAGCCGAGCACCGCAACGGTTTCGCCTCCGGCTTCGAGACAGCCTCGATGCGCCCACGAATCGACGCCCCGGGCGAGCCCCGACACGACGACGACGCCGGCGCCGGCCAGTTCCCGTCCCAGCGACCGTGCGACGTGGGCGCCATAGTCGCTGCACGCCCGCGCGCCGACGATCGCGACTGCCGGCCGGCCGAGGAGATCGACCCCGCTCGATCCACGGAGGAAGAGGCCGGGCGGCGGATCGTGGATCGCCTTCAGTCTCGACGGGAAGTCTTGATCCCTGCGTCCGAGCCAACGGAAACCGGATTCCGCGAGCCGGAAAAGCTCGGCGGCCGCGTCGAAGCTCTCGAGATACGTCGCGAAACGTCGAGACTTCTGTTCGCGGTCGGTCGCGTGCGCGTCGCGGGAGGCGGCGAACATGGCCAGGGCGAGCTCGCTCATTTGCCACCGAGCTCTGCCGGAGAGCGGTACGAGAGCGCTTCCGCAAGGTGCTCCGGCCTGACGGATTCCGAGCTCGCGAGCGACGCGATCGTGCGCGCGACCCGGGCGACGCGTGCGCGGCCACGCCCCGAGAGAGGAAGACGCTCGACGGCGCGGGCGAGGAGCTTCTCCGACTCGGACGTCAACGTAGGCGCCGAAGCGAGTACCGCCTGGCCGGCAACCACGCGCGCACGCACGGCATCTGACGCCTCGGATGGAGCCGCTGCGAGCTCGGTCGCCCGCGGTCGCGGCAGCGTGACCACCAGGTCGAATCGATCCAGAAGAGCACGGGAAAGCTTCCCCTGATACCGATCGAGCTGCTGCGGAGAGCACGAGCACGCAGCGCCTGCGTCACCGCGTCCGCCGCAAGGGCACAAGTTCATCGTGCCGACGAGCTGGAATCGGGATGGGAACAGCGAGCGGCCGTTGACGCGGGCGATCGCGATCACACCATCCTCGAGCGGCTGCCGGAGCGCCTCCAGCACTGCGCGAGGGAACTCGGGCATCTCGTCGAGGAACAGGATGCCGTGATGCGCGAGCGTCGCCTCACCCGGCCTCGGCGTTGAGCCACCGCCGACGATCGCCGCCGTCGATGCGGTGTGATGCGGTGCCCGGAAGGGCGGAGTGCGGATCAGCCCGAGACCCGCGTCGAGCACTCCCGCCACCGAGTGGATCCGGGTCACCTCGAGTGCAGCCTCGTCTTCGAGTTGCGGGAGTATCCCCGGCAACCTCCGCGCGAGCATCGTCTTCCCGATCCCGGGCGGGCCCGCAAGCAGCAAGTTGTGCCCACCGGCGGCTGCGATCTCGAGAACTCGTCTGGCACGCTCCTGCCCGCGTACATCGCTGAGGTCGGGCGTGGGGAGCGAACGATCCACCCGAGGTACGGCTTCCGGCGGCGGCGGATCGCCATGCCCGCGGAAGTACGCGACTGCTTGCGAGAGGTGATGGACCGGAACGGGCTCGATCCCGGCGAGTGCGACCTCGGCGCCGGACTCCGCCGCGCATACGAGACGCCGTGCGCCGTTCCGTTTCGCCCCCTCGGCCGCGACAAGCGAGCCTGCGACCGGGCGAAGCCGCCCGTCCAGAGCGAGCTCGCCGAACGCCGCGTGCCCCGACAGACAGCCGAGTGGAATCTGATGCGAGGCGGCGATCACGGCAAGCGCGATCGGAAGATCGAATCCGGAGCCCTCCTTCCTGAGGTCGGCGGGAGCGAGATTGACCGTGATCCGCCGCATCGGCCATTCGAGCTCCGCCGAGGCGATCCCACTTCGAACGCGTTCCTTGGCCTCCTGGCAGGCGCGGTCGGCGAGGCCGACGATCGCGAATCCGGGGACGCCGAGCTGGAGGTGCGCCTCCACCTCGACCCGTCGCGGATCGAGCCCGACAAGCGCATGAGTGATCGTCCGGGCCAACATCTGTTGTCATAATAGACAACCAATGTCGGCTAAATGTCACAAATCTGTGCCAGTTTGCGCCTGGGGCCACGATCGGTCCAGCCGGCACCACGAGCGATAAGAGCGTCGTCAGGCCGGGCGGGCGACCAGAACGTCCTCGAAGTACTCACCTGCTCGGAGGCCCGTTCGCCGGTTCACGTGCCGGCGATACCGATCCTCGAGGCGGAGGCCGGCCCGATCGAGCACCTCCGGGTAGAGCTCGCGGCGGTCGTTCACGACGATGAGGAGCGGCGCCTCCGGACGGAGGGCGCTCGCCGCGCTCGCGAGTACCTCGGCGACGCCTTCCACGTACCGGCCGAGTGCGTCGCGGCTCGATCCTCCCGCCGCCGCGCCGAGCTCCTGCTCGCGGAGGTCGTCGAGCTCGAGCAACTCGTAGGCATAGCGATGCTGTTCGTGATAGTCGATGAGACCGGGATAGGGCGGAGAGGTGACGACGGCGTCGAAGTCGGTGCCCGGATCGACCTCGCGCGAGTCCCCGTGAAGCACGCGCACGTCTCCGGGGCCGCGGACGCGGGCAAACTCCTGGAGGCGGGCGAGCGTGTCCAGTGTGTAGCGGCGGATGAAATGGGCGGCACGCTCCACCGGACGGCACTCGCGCTTGTGCTTGTGACACCAGTACGGGTCGTGCTGCGGCCTGGACGGAAAGTCGAGGTCGAAATGGGTCGTGCGACGTGCGGAGCGGGCGGCCCGGGCGAGCACGACCCTCAGCACGTCGGCGTGCTCGTAGTCGGCGATCAACGAGCGGAACGCAAGGAGGTCTGCGGCGGCTTGGGGGGCGAACCACGCGTCGACGTAAGCCGAGCTTTGCCCCGCGTCGCCTTCGCCTCGCTCGAACCGCGCGAGAGCGTCCCGCAGCTCGAGCTCGAGGGTGATCGGGTCGTGACGGCCCGTCTTGACCCTCATCAGGAGGCAGTTGAATGCAGCCAGATCGATGCCCGTCGCTCCGAGATCGCTCTCGAGCGCCTGGACGAGTGTCGTACCGGAACCCGCGAACGGGTCGAGCACGCGGTCGCCCGGCCGCACGTGCCGGCGGAAGAGCTCCTCGACGAGCTGCGGGATGAACTTCCCGAGGTACGGGTGGAGCCGATGGACGTGCTTCGTCCGCTCGCGTTCCGGGAGCTCTCGCTCGGACCACGAGAGCTGGACATCAAGCGCCGCGTAGAGCGCATCCTGCGTCGCCGCCATAACGACTTCTCTTTGACGCGCATGGCGAGGGTCCTTGTTGCCGAAATTGCCGGGCACTCGCCACACGCACGGGCGCACTCGATGCAGCTCGACCTCGGCGTGATCGCTCAGAACGCGTTCCGGAGGCACTCGAGCTCCGCGCCGCGGATCGCGACCACGTCGAATCGCACAGCCCAGCCCAGGTAGGCGGGATTCGACGCAAGCCACGCTTCGGCGGAGCGGCGGATCCGGCGGACCTTCTCCGGCGTCACCATCTCGAGCGGATCGCCGAACCCCGTTCCCATTTTCGACTTGACCTCGCAGAAAACAACCGTCCGGCCGCGGCGAGCGACGATGTCGAGCTCGTACCCGGCGATCCACCGGTTCGTCTCGAGGATCCGGTAGGCACGACGCCGGTACCAGCCCGCCGCGCGCTCCTCGGCTTCGTTCCTAGGTTTCGACTGCGCCGAGCTCGAGACTGCCCTCACGCTCCGACTCGCTCAGGTAGCAGAGCGCCCGGAACGAACGCCGGTGAATCTCGCTCGGCCCGATCTTCCGTACCGCCGCGCTGTGCTTCGGGGTGATGTAGCCCACGTGCGAGGCGAAGCCGTAGCCCGGATACAGCGCGTCGGCCGCGTGCATGTACCGGTCGCGGGTGACCTTGGCGACGATCGACGCCGCAGCGATCGCCGCGCTCTTCTCGTCGCCGTCGACGACCGCTCGATGCGCCGGCGCGAGCGGGCCGAGCCTGAAGCCGTCGACGAGGCACACGTCCGCCGGCTGGCACGCCCAGAGGGACTCGCGAAGCCCCCGCAGGTTCGACTTGTGCAGCCCATCGCGGTCGATCACGGCCGGCGGGATCACCCGCACCGTCACCCGGTCGGCGGCGGCGAGAACCGCCCGGTAGAGCTCGTCTCGCCGTTCCGGGTCACACTGCTTGGAGTCGTTCAGGAAGGCCAGGGGCCTCACGCGGTGCTCGCGGAGACGCTCCATGTCGAGGAGCACGCCGGCACAGACGAGCGGCCCTGCAAGAGGCCCACGCCCGGCCTCGTCGGCCCCCGCGACGAGCCGAACCCCGAGCCGCCGGTCGAACTCGAGGAGCCTTCGGCCGGTTCGTTGAGCCATCGAGCGAGGATAGCGGCGGCCTCGACGGTCGTCATCGGCTCAACCGGACGGGTATGCGCGAGAACTCCCGCAACGTCCGTTGAGTCAGGATCGCACGCGGCGGGGTTAGCGCTGGCGCAACTCGCGCACGCGAGCTTTCTTTCCGACCTTGCCACGCAGGTAGTACAGCTTCGCACGGTGGACGTCACCGATCGCGCCGACCTCGACCTTGTCGATCTTCGGCGAATGCAGCGGGAACGTACGCTCGACGCCGACGCCGAACGAGTTCTTGCGGACGGTGAACGTCTCGCGGACGCCGGCTCCCTGGCGCTTGATCACGATCCCCTCGAAGACCTGGATCCGCTGGCGCTGACCCTCGATGACGCGAAAGTGGACGCGCACCGTGTCGCCGGCCTTGAACCGGGGCACCTCGCGCAGCTGGGCGCGTTCGAGTTGTTCGATGATCGTGCTCATGGGAAGGAGCCCCGAAGGGCCGCGTCAATCCTAGCGGAGTGAGAAGGGCACCGGCGCCGCGAGGCGTTCCGCGAGGCTCATGAGCGATCAGAGCCCCGCGAGGATCGACTGGATCGACAGGCGTCCGGGCGGCCAGTAGGTCGCGACGACCTTCCCGATGAGGTTCTTTCGGGGAACCGTCCCCCACCTGCGCGAGTCGCACGATCCGGCGCGGTTGTCGCCCATCATGAAGTAGTGGCCCGGCGGAATCTTCAGCGCCGGGTGGGTCTGCGCGTCGCGGAACTTCGGATCGAGGTACGGCTCGTCGAGCCGCTTGCCGTTGATGTACACGTAGCCGGCGCGCTCGGACCACGTGTCGCCCGGAAGGCCGATCAGTCGTTTGACGTAGACGCCGCCCATCCCGCAGGCCTCGAGCGCCGCCGGCGGCGTGTTGAAGACGACGATGTCCCCTCGCTTCGGCGACCAGATGTCGTAACAGACACGGCACGCGAGCACACGGTCGGAGCCGTCGAACAGACCTCCCGCGGCGAGGCAGCCTTCGACGCCGCGCGGCGCGCAGTGGAGGGTCGGCTCCATGGAGCTCGAGGGGATGCGATACGGATTGATCACCCATTGCTTGATCGCCAGCACGATCAGGATCGCGCCGAGGATGGTGACGAGCCAGTCGATCGTGACTCGCATCTCCTTCGGGAGGCCCACAGTCAGGCGGTCGATCGGATTTCTCAACGCACATGCTCCTTCCGCCAGCGCTCGATACGGCCGTGGTCACCCGACAACAACACATCGGGGACGCGCCAGCCCCGGAACTCCGACGGACGCGTGTAGTGCGGATACTCGAGCCTACCCTCGAGTTCCTGAGAGAAGCTTTCGAACTCGCCCGATCCCTCGGCAAGTGCGCCCGGGAGCCGCCGTGCCACCGCGTCGACGACGATCATCGCGGGCAGGTCGCCGTTCGAGAGGACGTACGGCCCGACCGAGATCGAGTCGTTGCACAGGTGCTCGACGATCCGCTCGTCGAACCCTTCGAACCGGGCGGAGAGGAGCGTCAAGTGATCCTCTTTCGCGAGCTGCTCCACGACTTCCTGCGTCAGCGGGCGCCCCTGCGGCGTCAGCGCGATCACCCGCTGGCCCGGCATGCCGCCGTACGCCGCCTCGAGAGCGGCCGCGACCACGTCGACCCGGAGCACCATTCCGGCGCCCCCGCCGTACGGCTCGTCATCGATGCTCCCTCCCCGGAGCGGGGTCGTGTCGCGGTACGAGAAGAGCCGCAGGTCGAGCTCGCCGCCGAGGACCGTGGCGACGGGCCGCTGCTCCGTGAGCCATGAGTAGGCATGCGGAACGAGGGTGAAGACATCGAGGCGCAAAGGAGTCAGTCGGAGTCCGAAAAGCCGGGCGCGACCAGGATACGCGCCGCTTCGAGGTCGATGGTGCGGATGCATGCCTCGACGAGCGGCAGGAGCATCCCGTTCCCGAGGTCGAGCGCGTCGTTTGCGACACCCGGGACGACGGCTTCGACGTGGCCGAGGCTGCGACCGCCCTCCTCGATCACCTCGAGCCCGAGAAGCTCGAAGGCGTAGTACTCACCCTCCTCGGTCGGCGGCAGCTCGGAGCGCGCTACTTCGAGCAGCGTTCCGCGCGGCACCGCACGGTCGAGCCGGATCACAGGGCGCCCGCCGGCGCCGCGGCGCGCCACGACGACCTCCGCCTCGACCCCGCCGGCGAGGAACCGCGACCCGCGCTCGAACCAGCGCGGATCCTCGCTCGGCCCCTCCACGAAGAACGCACCGTCGAGGCCGTGGGGCTTCCCGACACGGCCGATCAGGACCCGCTCGCTCATCTCGGCTGACTCGGACGATCTCCCGCCGGGCCGAGACGGGGGACAGTCACCGTCACAGAACTGTCACGACGACGGACAGCCACGACGGCAAACACTTCTATTTCCAGGGGATTCGAGCCTCGCGGCCCTGGCAACATCGGGGACAGTCACCGTGCCGTAGACGTCACGAACCGTCCACAGCGCGCTCATGCGGCCCGGAGACGCTCGAAGTGCTCGATCGCCTCGGCACGCGAGGGCGCCGCGCGAAGGTTTGCCTCGACGAACTCGAGGGCGCCCGGCCAGCCGCTGGCCGAGATCTCGGCCGCGGCACGCTCGACATCGAACGGGGTCCGACGGAACGAGGGCTCGCCGGCCTCGACGATTGCCCAGTACGCCGCCACCTCGCCCTCGTACGCCATCCCGACCGACCCCGCGTTGACAATCCTCCGCGACCCCGCCTCGACGTCGAACTGATGATGGGTGTGCCCGATCACGACGACAGACTCGTTCGCGGACGCGAATGTCGCCTCGAACACGTCGACGGGCGTCGCTGCCGTCGTCAGGATCGAGTCGTCGTCGGGTGCCGCGTGGCAGTAGAGCACGCCGTCGAAGGAGACCGTGACCGGCAATGCTGCGAGCTCGCCCAGGACGTCGGGCGAGAGGCTCCGGCGATCCCAGGCGTCCGGCTCCCGCTCGCCGTTGCCGCGGATCCACGTCGCGTCGATCGACCGTGCGAACTCGACCGTCTCCCGCGGGAACGGACCTCCGATCAGGTCGCCGCCGAGGACGACGTAGTCGACGTCCTCTCCGGCGAGCTCGTCGAGCACGGCGGATAGCGCGTGCGGCATCCCGTGGACGTCGTAGAGCGCCGCGACCCTCAATCGACGATCTCGACCAGCACACGCCGTCCGTCCCGTGCGGAACTTGCACGGACGACGGTCCGGAGCGCCCGGACGATCCGCCCGCCGCGGCCGATCACCTTGCCCACATCGTCCGGGGCAACCCGCAGCATCAGGACGAGCGCGCCGTCGCGCTCCTCACTCTCGACCTCGACCGCCTCGGGATCGTCGACGAGCTCACGCGCGAGATACGCGAGCAGCTCGGCCATTCTCTGTTAGGAGATGCCCTTGACCTTGATCAGGCGAGCAACCGCCTCGGTGGGCTGCGCGCCCTTGCCGAGCCAGCTCTTCACCTTCTCGTCGTCGAGCTCGATCGTCGACGGATGGGTCTGCGGGTTGTAGCGGCCGACGATCTCGAGGAACTTCCCGTCACGCGGGGAGTGCGAGTCGGCCGCGACGACGCGGTAGATCGGATTCTTCTTGGAGCCCACGCGTGTGAGCCTCAGCTTGACTGCCATGTGCAGAGCTTACCCGCTAGCGCCGGCCCGACTTGCGCTTCTTCTTCGCGTTCTTGCTCGGGGTGCGGCGAAGGAGCGGCGCGGGGCCGTTCGACGGGCCGCCGGGAGCGCCTCCCATCATCTCCCCCAGGCCGGGAATCGAGGGCATCTTGCCCTTGCCGATCTGCCCCATCATCTTCTCCATCATCTTGCGGGCCTCGAGGAGCTGGCTGACGTCGCCGACGGTCGTGCCGGAGCCGATCGCGATGCGCTGGCGGCGGTGGCCGTCGATCAGGTGCGGCATCGCGCGCTCGCGCGGCGTCATCGAGAGCACGATCGCCTCGACGCGCTTCAGCTTGCTCTCGTCGAGGTCGAGGTCGCCGATCTGGCTCATCCCCGGGATCATCTTCATGATCCCCTGCAACGGCCCCATCCGGCGCAGCATCTTCTGCGCCTGGAGGTAGTCGTCGAACGTGAACTGCCCCTTCCGCATCCGCGCTTCCATCTCGGCGGCCTCCTCCTCCGAGGTCGCCTGCTCCGCGCGCTCGATCAGCGTGAGAACGTCTCCCATCCCGAGGATTCGCGAGGCCATGCGGTCGGGGTGGAACACCTCGAGCGCGTCGAGCTTCTCCCCGGTGCCGCCGAACATGATCGGGCGGCCCGTGACGCTCTTGACCGACAGCGCAGCGCCGCCGCGGGCATCGCCGTCGAGCTTCGTCAGGATCACGCCGTCGAAGTCGATCTTCTCCTCGAAGGCTTTCGCGACCTCGGCCGCCTGCTGGCCGGTCATCGCGTCGAGCACGAGGAGCGCGTTCGTGGGATCGACTG
>DASZLW010000442.1:0-7625 GCA_035552175.1 Gaiellaceae bacterium
GGTCGTGCTCGGAGGGCACAAATGGTTGTGCGCCCCGTTCGGGATGGGATTCCTCTCCATCTCGCGGCCGCTCCTCGAGCGGCTCGAGCCGTCGGCTCACGCGTTCATGACGGCGCTGCCGCCCGAGGGAGGCTGGCGCGATTATCTCGAGAGCCCGGACCGGCGCCCCGACGACCCGCTCGAGTTCCCGGCCGGCGCGGAGAAGCTCGAACGCGGGGCGCTCGGCACGACGCTTGCCGCCGCCGGGCTTGCGGCATCGATCGGGTCGCTCGTGCGAATCGGCCTGGAGGAGATCGTGAGCCGTTCTGCCCATCTGCGCGAGCTGACGGCCTCCGCCCTCGAAGCCGCCGGAGCCGAGGTCGTCACGCCGATCGCCGGGCCTCGCTCGAGCATCGTCACGTTCCGCTCGGCACCGGACGTCGAGACCGAGCGAGAGCTCGTCGCGAAGCTCGGTGCCACGGGCATCTTCGCCTCTCTCAGGTTCACGACCGGAGTCGGCGGCATCCGCCTCGCCCCCTACTTCTACAGCGACGAGCGCGACGTGGAGCGGCTGGTCGACGTCGTCCGCAGCGAGACCTCCCGGCGGCATGCCTCGAGACGGAGGTCCGCATAGGCCACGCGACGTGAGATGATCCTGCTCGGTGGCTCTCGGCCGTGGCGGAAAGGTGGGTCCGGACGCGGCTCGCCGCGCGGAGGAGAGCCTCCGCGCGATCGAGGCCGGCGGCCTTCCCCTGGCCGCCCAGGAGCGGCTTGCGAACCTTCGCACCGAAGGCGGCGCCTCCACCTCGGACCTCTCCACGGCGGAGTTCCTGCTCGTCCGCCAGGCGGGCTTCCGACCCGTGTCGCAGGTCATGGGCACCTGCTTCTATCGCGTCGGCTGGCAGTACCTGCCCGGCGAGCGGGCACCCGGCAACTACTACAAGGAAGGCCAGGCGACGCCCGGGAGCCCGTACGCGGGCGGCTTCGAGTACGACAGCTCCGGCCGGAGGATCTACTCCGGGGCGGCGTTCGGGCAGGTGTTCGAGCTCGACACCGAGACGCAGGCATGGCAGGAGGCTCGCCGGCTCGCACTCGGCCGCCTGCTCCAGGAGGCGAGGCTCGCGAACGCCGATGCGGTCGTCGGCCTCCGCCTCGAACGCGGGACCTACGAGTGGAGCCGCAACCACGTCGAGTTCCTGGCCGTCGGCACCGCGGTCTGCTCGAACCGTTATGACCTCGGCGGCGAGCCCGTCCTCACGAACCTCTCCGGGCAGGACTTCGCGAAGCTCTATACGAGCGGCTACTGGCCGGTCGGGATCGTCGCCAACACGGCCGTCGTCTACGTGATGACGGGCTCGCAGCAGAACATGGGAGCCCGCCGGTTCGCACCGAACCAGGAGATGCAGGACTACACGAACGGTGTCCAGCACGCGCGCAAGGTTGCGATCACCCGGATGGGGACCGGGGCACGCGAGCTCGAGGCCGCCGGGATCGTCGGCCTCAGCCTCGAGGTGGCGGTCCGAGAGCACGAGCACGAGGGCTCGAGGAGCCGTCGGGCCCGGGACCTGATCGTGACGGTGCACTCGCTCGGCACCGCGATCGTCGAGATCGAGCAGCATGCCGACCCGCGGCCCTCCCGGATCGTCCTGTCTCTCAACGACGAGCCGATCGGGCGACCGGCAGCGCGCGGGCGGAAGGCGAAGGCAAGGTCGCAGCGCCCGGAATGAGCCCGGTCGTCGTCGGCTCGGCCGGCCACGTAGGCCTCTACGATCGAATGCCTACGAGCCGAGCAGATACCAGCTTGCGTCCGCCGCGAGGGCCTCGCCGAGCCGGACCCGCTTAGGCTCGGGAGCGAGCGGGTGCGTCGCGGCCGGCACGTCGAGCGGAAACGGCACTGCGACGACCCTGAGCGCGCGAACGTGCACGTCGGGGTAGAGGTCGTAGAGAACCTCCCCTGCCGGCTGGATCGCGAGGACGATCGTGCCGAGATCCGCCACCCGGCGTGCGGAGTCGAGGAGCGCCGTCGGTTCCGAGCGCGTCTCGACGATCGTGATCGGCTGCCGGCCATCTTCCCGCTCGAGCTCGTCTCCGAGGAGATCGCGAACGATCCGCGCGACCAATCCGGTTCCACGCACGGCGACCGGGCTGACACCCGCCGCGGCGCGAGCCGCCGCGGAGGCGACGCCCGCAAGGGCGGCAAGGGCGGCGTCGCTTCCCGTCTTCCCGACCGCGCTGACTGAGCGGTCGTCCCAGGAGCTCTCGAGCCTCCCCGCCCGGGCGAAGATCGCCGGGACAGGTGCGCCGCTGGATCCGGCGAGCCAGTCGGCGTCGACGTATGCCTCCGCGTCCTGAGGTAGCTCGCCCTCGAAGATGAACGCCTCTTCGGCGTCCGAGTAGCCGAGCGTGATCACGCGGCCGGCTCGGCGAGCAGATCCGAAGGACGAATCGCAGCCCCGGTCCGCGCGGAGTCGTACGCGGCCTCGATCACGGCCTGCACCGCGAGACCGTCCTCGCCGGAGACATCGGGCGGACGCTGCTCCCGCACTGCGGCCGCGAAGCGCTCGACGAAGCGGATCCTGACGTTGGTCGCGCCCGGCTCGGGAAGAGCGTGCCAGCGGCCGGGCTGGGCCCCGCCGAGAGCGCGCAGCGTGTAGAGCCGCGGTTCGGGCTCGAGCACCACGTGGCCGTCCGTCCCCCAGATGCGAAGCTCGCTCGGAGCCGAGCCTCGGACGGAGGACGATCCGAAGACCGAGCCGACGGCACCGTCCTCGTACCGGATCGAGATCCCGACGCTCTGCTCGACCCCGCCGTCGTCCCGGCCGTCGGTCGTGGCCGAGACAGCGTCCACCTGAAGGCCGGTGAGATGGCGAACCAGGTCGAAGTAGTGGCAGAGATTCATGATCAGCACGCCGCCGCCCGACTCGCTTCGACGGCTCCGCCAGTCGGATGCTGCCCGGCCCGAGTAGCCGCCGACCCAGTAGGACTGCGGCTTGTCGGCCGCGTAGGTGATCAGGGCGCCGCGCGGCACTCCCAGCACGCCCGCCTCGATCAGTTGCCGCGCCGCCACCACGTGCTCCTCGTACCGGAACGGAAAGCAGACGGAGAGCGCCACGCCGTGATCGCGAGTGACCTCCACGATCTCGCGTGCGGACGCGAGGCAATGCGCCAGCGGCTTCTCGACGATCACGTGCAGGCCGCTTCGGGCGGCGCGTGACGCCAGCGGCTCATGCAGATGGTGCGGCGCCGCGATGAAGACCGCGTCGACGTCCCCCGCCTCGAACACCTCGTCCTCGCTTCCGGCGGCGCGGGCGCCGAGCGATCCGGCAAGAGCACGCGCCAGCTCGGGCACCGCGTCGTAGCAGGCGACGAGTTGGGCGCCCTCCGAGCCGGCGATCGCGTGGGCGTTCGCGAAGCCTATGTCGCCGCACCCGAGGAGCGCGAAGCGCAGCGGCCGCTCGCGCCGCGCCGAGGCGTGCGTCACAGGGGCCTGCTCGGTCCTCGCCTCGAGCGGTACGGGGAGCGGGTTGCTCTCGGTCATGCCGCCGGCACGGAGATTCGGGAGCCGCCGCACCGCGTTCGGCGCGCAGCGCTCGGCGGACGGAACGAGCGACCAGTCGAACCACCCGCCGCGGACAGTGGGGTCGGCCGCAAGGCGTCCGTAGAACCGTTCGGCCTCCCGGGGGTCGAGACGGTCGCCGACAAGATCGTCGACCCTGACCCGCTGCTCGGCGAGCGCCGAGAGGAAGCCGTCACCGAGTTCGCGGAGCCAGTCGGCGCCCGCCCGGCGCGACTCTCCGGGAAGCGCGCTGATGTGAGCGCCGACCAGCTCGAGGCGCTTGCGCCTCATCGCCCACACCGGCAGCTCGGCTGCCGCTCCGCGCGACGATCCGAGCAGGATGATCCGGCCTCCGTCGGCGCAGGCGGCGACGGCAGTCCCGATTGCTTCGGGGTCGCCGGTTGCCTCCACGACAACAGGCGCGGAGATCGACGCGACCGACGAGTCCGCCGCGAGCACGAAGTCGTCGACCCCGCCGGCCCGTGCATCCTCCTCGCGCCGGCTCGAGGCGGTGACGACGGTCGTGCGTGCACCGGCTGCGGCCGCCAGCCGCTGCGCGAGCGCCCCGACCGGCCCGTAGCCCACCACGCACACGTCCTCCCCGGGGCCGATGCTTGCGCGCTGAAGGCCGTAACCGGCGATGATCGCCAGGTAGACGAACGCGGCGTCCAGAAGCCCCACCCCGGGCGGGATCCGGTGCACGTGAACTGCCGGGACGGTTGCGATCGACGCGTGCGGCACACGAGGCACCGCGACGCTGTCACCGACTGCGAGGCCCGCGACACCGGCGCCCACGGCGATCACGGTTCCCGCCGACGAGTACCCGGGCCGGAACGGGTAAGCCGGCCGTGCGTTCGGCAAGCGAAGAAAATGTGCCCGCTCGGTCCCAGGGCTGACCACGCTGCGCTCGATCTGCACGGTCACCTCACCGGGGCCGGCAAGGATCAGCTCGAACGGGCGAAGGACGGCGCGGCCCGGCGAGGGCCACACGATCTCCTGGCCGGCGACGACACCGCGGCGGCGGCGTCCCGCGCGCAGGCGTACCTCTGTCCACGCCTCGGCGACGCGAACCGCCTCGGCTGCGCGAGCAGAGGAATAGCCGCATACGGCGAACGTCGCACGCAGCGCACGGCGCCCCTGACGCGTGGCGCGCTCGAGCATCCGCCGGACGATACCCGCCGCCCGAGCGGGCGCGGCGCTCGCCGGACACCAGCACCGCGGGAGCCGGGTCGCCGGAGCTGCGGGCAGACTTCCCGCACGATGGCCGACCCGACCCCCCCGGGCATCACCGTCGCGATCGCGACCCTCGACCGTCCCGAGCTGCTCGCCCGCTGCCTCGACGCCGTGCTCGCGGGCGTGACGGCACCGTGGGAGATCGTCGTCGTCGACCAGGGACGCGATCCGCTGACGGCTGCGGTCGTTGCCGAGCGCGAGGAGCAGGCATCTCTCGTCTACGTCCGGCAACCGACGCGGGGGCTTGCCGCGTCGAGAAACGCCGCGCTCGCAGCTGCCACCGCACCGGTGCTCGCGACCACCGACGACGATTGCGTTCCGGACCGCGAGTGGCTCGCGGCGATCGGCAAGGCTTTCGCGGAGCAGCCGGCGCCCCAGCTCGTCACCGGCCGTGTCCTTCCCCTCGGCCCCGAGCGGGCCGGCTACCACGCGATCTCGACGCGTTCGTCGCCGGACCGGGTCGATCTGCTCGCCGGGGTCGCGCCCTGGCGAGCGGGAACCGGCGCGAACACCGCCGTCGAACGCGAACGCGCCGAGCGCATCGGCGGCTGGGACGAGCGGCTCGGCGTCGGCTCGGCGGGCGGGGCAGGCGAGGACGTCGACTTCCTGTACCGCCTGATGCGCGCCGGCGCGAGGGTCCGCTACGAGCCGGAGGCGCTCGTTCACCACGAACGCCAGGACGCGGCGAGGCGCCGCGCCACCCGCACCAGCTATGGCCGTGGCATCGGCGCCTGCTGCGGCATCCAGCTCCGCCGGGGCGATTCGGGGGGCCTGCGGATGCTCGGGCAGTGGACGGCCCTTCGCGGCGGGATGCTCCGCCGGGCCGTGACACAGCGTGACCGGCGGTCGGCGTTCGAGGAGCTGCTGGTCGCCCGGGGCACCGCCGGCGGCCTGATCTACGGGTTGCGGGTGGCCGGGTGAGCCGCCTCGATCGCGCCCGCGCCGCCGCGCAGCGCCACCGCAAGGTGCGGTTCGGAACGCTGCGGCGCACCAGTCCCGTCGGCGAGCGCTGGGGCTGGGATCGCGGCCTGCCCGTCGATCGCTACTACATCGAGCGGTTCCTCGGCGACCACCGCGAAGACATTCGCGGCCGGGTGCTCGAGGTGAAGGACGACGACTACGCGCGGCGCTTCGGCTCGCAACTCGAGCGCGTCGACGTGCTCGACATCGACTCGAGCAACACACGGGCGACGATCGTCGCGGATCTCGCCGCCGCGGACGAGATCCCGGAAGGCTCGTTCGACTGCGTCGTCGTGACGCAGACGCTCCAGTACATCTATGACGTGCACGCTGCGATCGGGCACACGCACCGGATCCTGCGACCGGGCGGCGTCGCACTCGTGACCGTTCCTGCTGTGAGCCGCGTCGTCGTCGACGTCCGATCGCCGGACTACTGGCGCTTCACAGCCGCCTCGTGCACGCAGCTCTTCCGAGCGCGGTTCGGCGAGGTCTCCGTCGAGTCACTGGGCAACGTGCTCAGCTCGATCACGTTCCTCTCGGGTATGGCCACCGAGGACCTCCGGCGTTCGGAGCTCGACGTCCAGGACGAGCGGTTTCCCGTGATCGTGGCGGTGCGAGCGCTCAAGGAGTGAGATTCGTCCGACTGGAGGGCGGCTACGGCCGCGGGCGGCAGACGTAGAACAGGTGCGGATCGCGCCCGGGAGCGGCAGGATCGACCTCCCGGCCACGCATGTCGAAGACGCGGGGCTCGTCGAAGCCGGCCTCCGCAAGCTGCTCGATCTGCACGGCGGGCATGACGTAGTACTGCACGAGCGAGAAGCCGTGGGCCTCGTCGCGGATCTGTGCCCAGCCCCGCTGCCTGGCCGCTTCGAGATCGAGTCGCCCGTTGAGCATCGCGAGGCGCGCCGAGCGATAGAGGCTCCGGTAGCTCGAGCGCAACGGGCTCCGGAGGGACGGACGGCGAGGCGAGCTCGAGAAAGGGAGTGCGAGCAGCGAGTGGGCGGAGAAAGCGAAGACTCCGCCGTCGGCGATCACTCGCCGGACCTCGCCGAGGACGGTCAGACGCTCCTCGTGCGAGACGCCGTCGATGCCGTTGAAGCTGAAGAGCACGAGCCCGAAGTCCTGACCGTGAAAACGAGAAAGGTCGCGGGCGTCGACGACCGCGAAGCTCACGCGGTCGTCCTCTCCCACGAGGGCGCGCGCACGATCGACCATTCCCGCCGAGAAGTCGATGCCGACGTATCGTCCCGCGAGCGCGGCGAACGTGTAGGCCGTTCGACCGGCCCCGACGCCGATGTCCAGCATCGCCATCCCGGCCAGCTGTGCACGGAGCTCGCCCAGCAGGGCGCGCTCAGGAGGGTCGAGTGCCAGCCGGCCGGCGTACTCGGGCACGAGCCGATCCCAGATCTCGGCATCGCCGCCTCCGGCTCCGGTCACGCGAATCCCCTTCGGGCGGAGCGGCGTGCGAGATAGCCGGCCGCCGGCGTCCGGTCGGCAGCCCTGCCCGCGACCCGGCGCAGTCTCAGCTCCGCGGCGGCGCGCTGCGTGCCGGTGAGGGTCCCCTCGACGATCTCGACCGAGCCGTTCGTGAGGCGCCGCTTGTAGAGGGCGTCACCCTTGCCCAGGTCGATCACCTCGACACCGAGCTCGCGCGCGTGTCGCGCCATCTCGGTGAGCAGGACGATGCCCGGGGAGAAACGCGCGTGCTCGCGGGCATAGGCCGGCAGCCAGTAGTGCCAGACGGGCCCCGAGCGAGGCCCGAGGTGCGCGGCGAGAGGGGTGTCTCCCGCGAAGAGATAGGAGAGCAGCCCCGAGAAGGCGGGCGCCTGAGACGCGTGGACACGTTCCACGACATCGACGACCCACGGGATCGCGAAGATGTCGACGGCGCCGGTCC
>DASZLW010000443.1:0-1568 GCA_035552175.1 Gaiellaceae bacterium
GTAGAGCGCGAGGGCGAGCATCGCCGCGAGGAACGCCAGGTAGGGCTGGAAGAGCCACGCGGGGTCTGTCCCCAGGAGCACCCGCCCGATCCCGAGCGGCGGGTAGATCCCGACCGGGTAGCCGTACTGCACCCAGTAGTAATGGAGGGTCGCCTCGTAGCTCGAGGGCTGGAGCCCGCCGAGGGTGCGCCCGCGCGTGAGGAGGCGGTCGACGAACCCGAGCCAGGAGGCCGTGTCGTCGAGCGTGAAGTAGCCGGTGAAGGTCGCATTTCCCGAGAGGACGACCGGGGCGCCGACCGCGGCGAAGACGGCAAGCGCGCCGCCGGTCGCCCACCGGTCGAGTCGGAGCCGGGACGCGAGCCCGCCTCGAGCGACCACGAATCCGGCGGCGGCGAGCACGACGACGAGCGGGACTGTGAGTCGCGCGGTGATCTCGACGGCGGTCGTGAACAGGCAGGCGACGACGATGAGCGCGAACCCGACCGGCAGGAGCAGCGCGGCCGGAAGCCGCTCGCCGGCGGCGGCCTCGACGAGCAGGCCGCAACCGGCCGAAAGGACTGCGAGCACGAGCGGGAAGACCGCCCACGCAACGAGAAGGGTGCTCAACGGCTGGAGGTTGCGGCCGTGACCTCGACGAGCGCGGCGGCTGCCCGCCGTGCCTGCTCGTCGGTGAGCTCCGGGTACATCGGCAGGCTGAGGACGCGCTCGCACGCGCGCTCGGTGTGCGGGAAGCTTCCCGGCCCGAGGCCGAGCGCGGCGTAGGCGCGCTGCAGGTGGATCGGGATCGGGTAGTGGATCGCGGTTCCGATCCCGCGGTGCCCGAGCTCGTCTCGGACCCTGTCGCGATCGTCGGCGAACACCGCGAAGACGTGGTAGACGGACTCGTCACGGGGGTCGTCCGTGGGAAGCTCGACGGGCGCCTCTGCGAGCAGCTCCCGGTAGAGGCGCGCGACCTCGAGCCTCCGGGCCGTCCACCCGGCGAGGTGGCGCAGCTTGATCCTCAGGACGGCACCCTGGAAGCCGTCCATCCGGTAGTTGAACCCGACCGCATCGTGGTGGTAGCGCTCGGCCTGGCCGTGGTCGCGCATCGTCCGCGCGAACGCCGCGACCTCGTCGTCATCGGTTGTGAGCGCGCCTCCCTCGCCGTAGGCACCCAGGTTCTTACCGGGGTAGAAGCTCCACGCGGCTGCGCGCCCGAACGTCCCCACCGGCCGGCCGCGGTAGGTCGCGCCGTGCGCCTGGCAGGCGTCCTCGAAGACCGGGATGCCGCGTCCGGCGGCGATCGCATCGATCGCATCGAGGTCGGCAGGACGGCCGTAGAGGTGGACCGGCACGATCGCGCGCGTGCGTCCGGTGACCGCGGCTTCGATCCGTGCCGGGTCGAGGTTCGCAGTCTCGGGAAGGATGTCCGCGAAGACGGGCGTCGCGCCGGTGTAGGAGATCGCCTCCGCGGTCGCGATGAAGGTGTTCGCGGAGGTGACGACCTCGTCGCCCGGCCCGATCCCGGCCGAGAGGAGCGCGAGGTGCAGCGCGCTCGTCCCGGTGTTGAGCGCGACGCAGTTCCGGGC
>DASZLW010000444.1:0-4531 GCA_035552175.1 Gaiellaceae bacterium
TCACGGCGAGTCGCTGAACGTGCGCGAGCACCAGTTCATCGCCGCGACCGACGCGATCGACTACAGCTTCGAGCGCGTCCAGGGCGTCCGGAACATGCTGCTCGGCGGCTCGGGCTTCTTCATCGACAACTTCCGCGCCGCGAACGGCGACGCGATCGTGTGGGTGCACGGCCACGGGAACGTGTTCGAGGTCACGCTCGACCAGGGCGAGCAGCTCGATGTCGAGGCCGGCGGCTGGCTCTACAAGGACACGACGGTGCGGATGGAGGCGGTCGGGATGGGCCTGAAAACCGGCCTGCTCGGCGGCGGGGGCAAGCTCACCTGGAACAGGTTCACCGGCCCCGGCCGCCTCGCGATCCAGACGATGTTCGTCGCGCCGCTCGAGGGCGTCGAGGGGCAGGCTGGAGCGGCGGCCGAAGGGGGAGTCGTCGGCGCGGTGCTCGGCGGGCTGCTGCGCGGATAGCCCGCGTCGCCGGCGGGCGAGGATCGCCTTGCGGTTCGAAGGCCGGGCGATGGCCTGGGCGGCGGGAGACGCGACGTGGTGCTAGATCGACGCGATGCGGGCGCCGATGAACACGCCGGCGATGCCGCCGATCAGACCGAACGCGATCGAGGCGAGCGAGAACGACGACGCACCCCAGAGCTCCGGAACGAAGCTTCCGGCGCTGCTGCAGACGAGGACGCTGAAGGTGATGACCGAACGCTCCATGGAGAGAAGATCGGCGGATGACGCGATGTCCTTGAGGCCGATCAACCGTTCGGTGCACATTGCGGCGTTTCTGCGCTGCGCAGCGTCGATTTAAGCAAGCCGGCACAGTGTTGTGACACTTCGCTACGTAAAATTGATCGTGAGGGCGGTGGGGTGCGGCCCCGCCCTTGTTGGGTGGGGGTGCGGGTCGAGTAGGACAGGTCTGTTTCGGCCACTTATCGGTTCGTGCTCGCAACCGCGCGCGAGCCGCGGATGAGCTCGAAACACGCCTTGAACCGGCCTCGAGACGGTTCCGGACTCCGCGGCTGCGGACGACAGCGCGAGCGACAGCGCGAGACCCTTGTGCGGGACAGAATCCGGCAGGTCGCTACGATTTTCCATCATGGCCCGCAGGCTCACGTGGGCAGGCATGCTCGCTCTGGCACTCGCGCTCGCTGCGCAAGGTGCCGGAAACGCGGCCGTCGGCGCGACCGAGAGCGCCGGCTGCGGCACGCACGGGCTCAGCTTCGAGCTTCACGGCTCGAAGCAGAGGTACACCGTCGTCGGCCTGCATGCCCAGGGCGTCGGATGCGCGACTGCCCGGGGCGTCGCCGCCCGGGTGGCGGAGGATCTTCTTCGCGGTCGCGGTATCTCGATCTCCGGGGCCGTCGGGTTCGCGATGACGCAGCAATCCTGTACCGGCTGCGGCGCTGGGACGACGAGCGTCTCGATCTCGTATCCACGCGGCAAGATCACCCTCTCGCTTCGGGGCTCGGGCAGCTCCACGTTGCCCGCGCCTCCCGGGCTTCCCTCGACGGGACAGCCCGGACCAGTGATCTGACGCTTCGAAGCTCTCACACGATGACACTTCGTTGCTCTGTCGCGCTGTTGCGAGGCAAGGACGCAGCGAGTGGGACTAGCCCGGCGACGATTTCTGCGGCCGAGGACGCAGCATCGCGCCGTCCAGCGTGTCCGAGCGACTCAAGGCTTCATTGTGCGAGAGCTTCTTAGATTAGCCCGCGCCGGCGAGGCGCTCGGCCAGGAACGGCAGGCTGAGCCCGAAGCGGCGGTTGAGGCCGCGATGTCCGCCGTCGAAGAGCTCGAAGTGAACGCGGTCATCCGGAACCCCCGCGGTCGCGATCGCGTCGGAGAACGCGATCGCGCCGAGGTCGAGGCGGTACTCGTCGTGGCGGCCGGCGTCGATCCAGATCCCACGCATACCGATCAGCGCATCCACGCTCGCCGGCGCGAGCCGCACCGGATCCCAGGCGAGCCAGCGGTCGAACACTTCCCGCACGACCTCGCCGGTGTCCGGCCAGTACGGCAGCGCCGGCTTCCCGTCGGCACCAGGCGAGAACGCCGCGGCGGCCGCGTAGACGTTCTGAAGCACCGGATCCGTGCGGTTCTCGAGCACCGGTCGGCCCGAACGGAAGTCCGACCAGAACCGGTCGAACGAGTTCTCGTACAGGTTGCGCAGCGCCTGCGCAGCCGCACCGAACTCGGGGACGCACGTCACCTCGAAGAGCGCATCGCCGGCATGGGTCGCGAACGCCCCGAAGAGATCGGGACGCAGCATCGACCACACCATCGCCCCGAAGCCGCCCGACGACTTCCCCGCCAACCCTCGATGCTCGGCGCCGGCGAGTGTCCTGAACTGCGCATCGACGAACCCGACGACGTCCTCGCAGAGGTAGGTGCCGTAGTTCCCGATCGCCGGCGAGTCGATCCATTGCGCGCCGCCGAGCGAGGTGAAGCCGTCGACAGCGACGACGATCGCCTCGAGGTCCAGCGACTCGATCGTCTCGGGAAGGTTCTTGGCGAAAGGTGAGACGTTGAACCAGGCCCGCGCCTGAGAGGTCATCGAGTGGAGGAGGTAGATCGCCGGGTAGCGGCGCGAGCTCGCGTCATAACCGCTCGGTGTCCAGACGAAGAGCGGGCGCGATGCGGGGTCGCCGAGGGGATTGGCCTGCAGCGCGTCGCTTGCGAGCTCGAGCTCCCGCCAGCCCATCCCGCTACCTCGGATGCCAGGGCTGCTCGAGGCGATCGAGCAGGAGCTGCCGCGCGCCCGAGATCGAGATCCGCTCCTGGGTGAGGGAGTCGCGGTCGCGGATCGTCACCGTGTCGTCCTCGAGCGTCTGCTGGTCGACCGTCAGCGCCCACGGCGTGCCGATCTCGTCCTGGCGGCGGTAGCGCTTGCCGATCGCGGCGGAGTCGTCGTACTCCGCAGGGAGCGACCGCCGGAGCTCCTCGAAGAGCGGCCGCGCCTTGCCGACGAGGGCCTCGTCCTTCCCGATCAGCGGGAACACCGCGACCTTGACCGGCGCGAGCTTCGGATGGAGCCGGAGCACCGTGCGAACCTCACCGCCGATCTCGTCCTCGTCGTAAGCGTCGACGAGGAACGCGAGCGCCGCGCGATCGGCGCCCGCAGCGGGCTCGATCACGTGCGGGACGTACCGCTCCTCGTGGCCGATCCACTCGAGCTTCGTTCCCGACTGCGCCGCGTGCGCGCTCAGGTCGAAGTCGCCGCGATTCGCCACTCCCTCGAGCTCCGACCACCCGATCGGGAAGAGGTACTCGAGATCGCTCGTGCCGCTCGAGTAGTGGGAGAGCTCGTCCTGGTCATGCGGGCGCACCCGCAGATGATTCTCGCGCATGCCGAGCCCGAGGTACCAGCGCCGGCGCTCGCCGATCCAGTACTCGTACCACCCTGCCGCGTCGGCGCCCGGCACGAAGAACTCCATCTCCATCTGCTCGAACTCGCGCATCCGGAACAGGAAGTTCCCCGGAGTGATCTCGTTGCGGAAGCTCTTGCCGATCTGCGCGATGCCAAAAGGGGGTTTGACTCGCAGCGACGAGGTGACGTTCTTGAAATTGACGAAGATGCCCTGCGCGGTCTCGGGGCGGAGGTAGGCGACCGAGCCCTCGTCGCGCACCGGGCCGATCGACGTCTCGAACATCAGGTTGAACGCCCGCGCCTCGGTGAGGTCGCAGTCGGGCGTGCCGCCGGGGTGCTTCGACGGCCGCCGCCCGCAGGAGGACGTCTCGATGTGGTCGGCCCGGAACCGCAGCTTGCATGTGCGGCAGTCGATCAGCGGATCCGAGAAGCCGCCGACATGGCCGGAGGCGACCCACACCTGCGGGTTGAGGATGATCGCCGAGTCGAGCAGCACGACGTCGTCGCGCTCCTGCACCATCGCACGCTGCCATGCCGCCTTCACGTTCTGCTTCAGCAGCACCCCGTAGTGGCCGTAGTCGTAGGAGGAGCCGAGCCCGCCGTAGATATCCGACGAGGGGTAGACGAACCCGCGCCGGCGGCAGAGCGACGCGACCTTCTCGATCGTCGCCGCGCCCTCGTAGGTCTCGAGCTCCGCCATGCCTTGAAACTACCTCGTAAAGTCTCGGCGTGGCCGAGCCGGATGTCGTCGAGCTCCACGTCGTCTCCGACTCGACCGGGGAGACCGCGACGCGCGTCGTCGCAGCGGTCGAGGCGCAGTTTCCCGGGCAGACATTCGTGACGGTGCGGCATCCACGCGCCGAGACCGTCGCCGACCTCCAGCTCGCGCTCGCACGGATGGAGGGCTCGGCATCTGTCGTGATCTTCACGCTCGTCGAGCAGACCCTGCGCACGGCGATGCGCGAGCTCTGCCTCGAGGCGGGCGTCGACTACTGCGACCTGCTCGCCCAGCCGCTCGAAGCCGTCGCGAAGGTCTCGGGCCAGCAGGCCAAGATGCGCCCTCGAGCACGTCCGCCGCTCGACGAGACCTACTTCAAGCGCATCGCTGCGATCGAGTACGCCGTGAACAACGACGACGGCGTCGCGCGCACGCTCGACGACGCCGATGT
>DASZLW010000445.1:0-10995 GCA_035552175.1 Gaiellaceae bacterium
CGCCCGCAGTGATCCTGATGGACGTCCGGATGCCCGAGGTCGACGGGATCCAGGCGACACGGGAGATCGTCGCCTCCGGAAGCGAGGCCCGGGTGCTCGTGCTGACGACGTTCGACCTCGACGAGTACGTATACAGCGCGATCCAGGCCGGGGCGAGCGGGTTCCTGCTCAAGGACGTGCGGCCCCGCGACCTGATCGACGCGATCCGGCTCGTAGCCGAGGGTAACGCCCTGCTGGGCCCGACGGTCACGCGGCGGCTGCTCGACCGCTTTGCGACCTCCGCCCGCGACGAGGAGGCTCGCCGCCAGATCGGCGACCTGACCGAGCGCGAGCGGGAGATCCTCAGGCTGCTCGCGACGGGCCTCTCGAATGCCGAAGTCGCGCGCGAGCTCTTCCTCGGCGAGACGACGGTGAAGACGCACGTCTCGAGCGTCTTGCGGAAGCTCGGGGTCCGCGATCGCGTCCAGGCGGTGATCGCCGCCTACGACGCCGGGCTCGTGCAGCCGCGCTCCTGAGGCCGCCGACGGTGGTTCTCAGCGCGAGCTGAGGTGCTTCGCGAGCACCTGCAGCAGCTTCCAGGCGAGCTTGCCGTTGTTCTCGACGATCGGCCGGAACGCCCAGGAGCTGATCCCGTAGGCCGTCACGTCGCTCTCGGCCGTCACGCTGGCCGTCCGCGGCGCCTCTGCGATCAGCGCGACCTCGCCGAAGTAGTCGCCCGGGCCGAGCGTCCGCACGGTCGCACCGCCGACGGACACCGACGCGGTTCCACTCGAGATCACGAAGAACCCGACACCGCTCTGGCCCTCGGAGACGATCTCACGCCCTGCTGCGAAGGAGTACTCCTTCGTCCCGCCGGCGACGTCGCGAAGCTCGCCTCTGTCGAGGTCGGCGAAGAGGTCGATCTTGGAGAGAAGCTCGGCCGCCGTCGCCATCGTCGCGAATCCTAACGCGGTTCGGTGGCTACCGTGCGAGCGTTGCTTCGAGCACTTCCGCCTGCGTCGGCTCTGCCTGCTCGACGAGGTCGCGCCCAGCATTCGTGATGCACGCGTAGATGCCGCGACGATCGAGCTCGCAGAGGGCGCGGGAGACGTAGCCGTCCGCTTCCAGCCGGCCGACGAGCCGCGACAGCGCGCTCTGGCTCAGGTGCACCGCATCGGCGAGGTCCTGCATCCTCGCGTTCGATTCCGGGGACTCGGCGAGGCGCTGCAGCACCTCGAACTCGCTCACCGTGAGCCCATGCCGCTTCGAGAGCTCGCGCTCGAGCGTGTCGAACACGGCCGCGTGGGCGGCCGACAGCTCGCGCCAGCTCTCGACGAGATCCGTCTTCCTGCTTTTCACGCTCCAGATTGTAGCCGTTTATCAATGCCTCTGCATAACTTTCTTATGCAGTAGTTTCTTGCGCAGAAGTTGTATGTGCATGTATCCTGCCTCGATCGTAAGCAAGGAGGGGGTAGATGACCAACGTTCTTTCACCACAACTGGCCGCCGGCCTGCCGGCGATGAGCCGGCGTCAATGGGCGGCGCTGCTCGTGCTCTGCGGCGCGCTTTTTCTCGACGGCCTCGACGTCTCGATGGTCGGGATGGCGCTGCCGAGCATCCGCGACGACCTGCATCTCTCGACCACGAGCTTGCAGTGGGTCGTGAGCGGCTACGTGCTCGGCTACGGCGGGCTGCTCCTGCTCGGCGGCCGCGCCGCCGACCTGCTCGGACGCAAGCGCGTCTTCGTGATCGCGATCGCCGTGTTCCTCGTCGCCTCGCTGCTCGGCGGGCTCGCGACCGACGGGACGCTGCTGATCGCGACACGCTTCATCAAGGGCGTCTCCGCCGCATTCACCGCGCCCGCGGGGCTGTCGATCATCACCACGACCTTCGCGGAGGGGCCGGCCCGGAACCGGGCGCTCGGCATCTACGCGGCCACGGGCGCGAGCGGGTTCTCGCTCGGGCTCGTGCTCGGCGGGCTCCTGACCACCGCGGGCTGGCGGTACACGTTCTTCCTGCCCGTCCCGATCGCGGCGCTGATCCTGGCCGTCGCACCGCGCGTGATCCCGAAGGATCCCGCACACGACGGCAGCCGCCGGCGGTACGACCTGGCGGGCGCCTCAGCCGTGACGACGACGATGCTGCTCCTCGTCTACACCGTCACCCAGGCACCGCAGCACGGCTGGACGTCGGCCCGGACGCTCGTCCTCGCGGCGGCGACGCTGCTCGCGGGGTCGCTCTTCGTCGCGATCGAGACGCGGGTCGAAGCGCCGCTCGTGCGGCTCGGAATCCTCCGCTCACGCCACCTCGTCGGGGCGAACCTCGCTGCAATGTCGATGGCGGGCGGGTACTTCAGCTTCCAGTTCGTGCTCTCGCTGTACCTGCAGCAGCATCGCGGGTGGTCGTCGCTCGTGACGGCACTCGCCTTCCTTCCGGCGGGTTTGCTCGTCGCCGCGATGGCTCCGCGCATCGGGCCGCTCGCCTCCCGATTCGGGATCGGGCGGACGCTCGTCGCAGGGATGGCGATGTTCGTCCCGGGCTATTTGCTGGCGCTGCGGATCGGCGACGATTTCTCCTACGCCGCGATGCTCCTGCCGACGATCCTGCTGCTCGGCCTCGGGTTCGGGCTTGCGTTCCCGACGCTCAACATGGAGGCGACGAACGGCGTCCCCGACCACGAGCAGGGGCTCGCATCGGCGCTCGTGAACACCTCGTTCCAGCTCGGCGGCGCGATCGTGCTCGCGATCGTGACCGCGACGCTCGCCTCCCGCGGCGCCGGTCAGGCGACCTCGGGGATCGGCGCGTACAAGCCGGGACTCGAGGTCGTGTCGGGGGCGGCGGCGCTCGGGCTGCTCGCGGCCCTGTGGGCGTTCAGGCTCCGGCCGTCCCGCGGCGCCGAGATCGAGGAGCTCCCGCGCGTGGAAGTGATCGAGGTCGAGGCGGCGTAGCTCTACCGTCGAGGGCCGCCGTGGGGATGCCCGCGGCGGCCTACTCCGCGAACCCGCCGGGGGTGAGCTGGTCGAACACCGCCCAGCCGGAGTCCGCCTCGCGCGCCCGATGCTCGGCTTCCCCGCCGCCGCGCAGCCCGAAGAGCCTCTTCGCGAAGAGCAGGTAGACGAGGATCGCCATGTTCAGCACGAATGCGCCGACGCGGATCACCGTGATCTTCTCGGTGAGCTCGTAGATCTCGTACGGGACGAACAGCGTCGTCGCGATGAACGTCAGGTACTCCGCCCAGCGGCGCTGGAGCCAGAGCCCGTAGGCCTCCGCGCCCTCGAGGATCGCGTAGGCGGCGGCAGCGATCCCGATCAACCGCAGCGTGTTGACGTCGAGCGTCAGCAGCCGTTCCGTCTCGTGGACGAACCCGTGGGCGGGTGGTCGCTTGCCCGTGTTCGTGCCGAAGAAGAACGAGTTGAGGCGGTTGATCAGGTTGTCGATCTTCGCCCGGTGCGAGGCGAGGACGAATGCGAGGACCGCGAGGGTGCCGAGGACGACGAAGTGGATCGCGCGGTCGACGGCGATGATCCGCAGGACGATCTTGTCGCGGAGCGCGCGCCCGCGCATCGGCAGCTCGACCTCGTCCTTGTCGGGAACGTACTGGCGCTTGCTCTTCTTCGGCGGGGGGAGCGGCAGCCAGGCATCGCAGCGCAGGCAGCGGTACCACCGCATGCCGGCGAACTCGCGGACGAAGGCGTCGTCGTCGGGCCTGACCTCCGCGGCGTCCGTGCCGACGAGCACGTGGCCGCGGAACCCGCAGGTGAGGAGCTCGTAGTGGAACTTCGGCCGGAAGCGCCGGATGACGGTGCCCGGAGGAGTGGGGGTCTTGGCGCCCGGCACTCGTCTCAGCGGCGGAGGCGGATCGAGTTCAGGTCCTCGCGGATCACCTCGTCGGCACGGCCGATCAGCGCCTCGATGTCGTCGTGCTCGGCGTGAAGGTAGCGCCCGGCGAGGCGATCGGCCCGTCCGGAGGCGAGGACGCGGACGAGCTCGGGCGCGAGCTCGGGCGGCGTCCAGGGGGCGTTCGGGCCGAACCAGGCGGTCATCTCCGTCTGGACGAGACCCGGGCTGATCAGGAAGACGGACACCCCCTGCGGGCCGACCTCGGCGGCGAGGAGCTCGGCGAACCGACCGACGGCGGCCTTGCTCGGGCCATAGCCGTCGGCATCTCCTCCGGCGGTCGGCGGCAGGTATGCCGAGCCGCTGCCGACGACGACGATCCGGCCCCGACCGCGCTCGAGCATCCCCGGGAGGACGGCGCGGCAGCAGCGGAACGTTCCGAGCACGTTCACCTCGAACGCCTGCCACCACTCATCGGCCGACTGTTCGGCGGCGGGGCCACGGGCACCCGAGATCCCGGCGTTCGCGACCAGCAGGTCGATCGGGCCGAGTGCCCGCTCGGTGTCCGCGACCATGCGCGCCACGTCCTCGTCGCGCGTGATGTCGCCGACGATGCCGGGGCCGCCGAGCTCGCGGGCCGCGGCCTCGACCTGCTCGCGCGTACGTCCGGTGACGGCGACGCGCGCCCCGGCCGCGGCGAGCTCGCGTGCGATGTTGAGCCCGATCCCGCGTCCGCCGCCCGTGACGAGCGCGACGCTGCCTGAGAGGTCGTCCGCCATCGCGAGATCGTATGCGGCGCGAGGACGGACGCGCCGGGCGGCTCGGCCGGGAGCTCCAGCGTCGCTTCAGTCTGCCGGGGTCAGCGCACCCGGATGTCGTACCTCGACGCGCGGAAGAACCTTCGCTCGCTCGCCGCGCGTCTCGGCGACGATGATCGAGGTGTGTCCCGTGCCCGTTGCGCGGAAGACGAGCACCACGGTCGAGCCGACATTCCCCTCGGTCACCTCTCGCACGAGGGAGGCATCGAGAGAGCGGGCGATCCGCCACTCGTATCCCGTGCGCACCGGTAGCGCGAGCGAGACGAGCGACCCCTTGGTGGTGGCGACCGTCGTGACCCTGGGCGTGGGGATGGGCCCGACCGGCGGGGCGCTTGCCTGCGCACTCGTCGTCGAGGCGGTGGCCGCGACGACAGCCCCGACGAGGCCGAGCGGTTGCCTCATGACGGCACCCGCATCGTCAGCGCCGGCGCGCAGCCGATCGACGGTGTCTCGAGGAGCGAGACCGTGAGATTCGTCCCCGTGAGCTTCAGCCGGCAGATCGCATGCGGGTGCGTGATCACCTTCCAGAAGTACGTGCCGTAGAGAGGCATCGAGCCGGTCCGGATCCACTTGCCGCCCGAGGCGCGATACCCGACGACCGTCACCGACGCAGTCGGTGAGAGCCCGCCTGAGGTCTTGTGGGCGGTCAGCACGGCCCGGAGGCCGCTCCGGTCGATCGTCGCCACTGCCTTCGTGGGTGGCGCGGCGAGCGCCGGTGCCGAGAGCGCGAACGTCGCCCCCGTGACGAGGACAAGCCTGCCGATCATTTGCGACCCCTTTGTTTGGTTCGGCATCGAGGCCGGCTCCCGGATCTCCGGACACACCTCCGGCTCCGCTTCGCTGCTCATACCTACCAGGAGGAACGAGGTCCGGGCGCGGCGCTATTCCGCTCCTCTACCGAAAACAAGCCGCGTGGGAGGCCTCGGGCCTCGCGAACGGGGCAGAGGGAGCGGACGAGTCGATGGGTAGCACCGCTCGTGGTGAAGGCACGCGAAGATCTCGGCCGAGGGGGCGCGTGCAGCCGTCTTCGGCACCGCCCGCACGAGGTGGCTCACCGGGAAACGGGTCACACGACAGGCTCCAGTGAGCAACGCGCGAGGGCAGCACGAGGAGCCACGCGATCACGGTGAGAGCGATGCGGCAGCGAGTCCGGCGAACCAGTTGGCGCGACCCGATCTCAGTCGCCGAAACGGCTCACGGCGAACTCCGACAAGACCCGGCCCGCGCCGAACTTCGTATCGGTCTGCGTTGCCGGTGTCTCGGCGCGACGCCAAGCATTGCTGTGGTCGGCCCGCTTCCGCCGTCGGATCGAGCCCTCGATCCGTCATCGTGCTCTCCGGCTGCGTCACGATCGCCACACACATACCTGAGCTGGTTTTTCTCTTGCGATGCTCAACGCTGCGACGAAAACCGAATGGTGCTTTTCCCTCTTTCGCGCCAACCATGGGCACTGATGTTCCAGATCAACGGCGTGTCCGCGTAGGCACGCTCCGATGGATCGGCGCCCATCTCGACCCAACTGATCATTCCGCTCGGGTCGCGATCGTGTGCGAAACCCGTGCAAATCCGCCGATTCAAGCCGCGCCGGACAAAAGACGAAACCCGACCTCCGCAAAACACGAACCAATTATCACCTCTCCCATACGCGCGAAGATACAAGTCTCTGCGAAACGCGAGTCGCGGCAATCGCTCATCGCAGCCCGACACATCCACCGTCGTCCAACGGCGAACCAAAACCGGTGCGGGTAGCCGCAGACCGGGAGACGAAGACCGCCCCGAGCCGTATCGCCCCACGCAAACGCCGGCCATAGAGCCGAAAAGCCCTGCAAAACCGGCATGCCACTGCTGAGCTGAACGAACTGAGGCCCGCTGGAACGCCGAGGGTTCGAGCGTCTGGGGTCTGTCCCCAATCGCGCCGCAGCGCCCTCACTGGGGACAGGCCCCAGGGGACGCTGAAGTGGCCGCTTGGGGTCTGTCCCCAGCGGGTTCCCGTTCGCGGCCCTGGGGACAGTCCCCGGTGGAAGGGCTCACGCGGGTTCGCGGCTCGAGGGGTTACGGCGGCGGTGGGCCGCGGTGCTGCCGCGTCGGCCTGCGGCCCAGCCACGCGCGCCGGGCGCGTCTCGCGCCGCTCGGATCGCTTGAGCTCCGGCCGTGCGCGTCGGCTCGGAGGGCGGCGTCGGTTGCCTGACGCCGATCCATTCGCCGAAAGGTGGGAAGGCCGCCCGAGACGGCCTTCCCACGCGGTGAACCAGGACTATCCGAATGCCTTCAGGCTGACCTTGAACGAGACGAGCCTGCTCGTCGTGATCCCCGCGAGCGGGCTCTCGCCCGGCTTGCGGGCGCGGAGGAACATCACCATGAGCCGCTGCTTCGTCGAGGCGGGGAAGCCCCTGAGGCGGTTGAAGTTCAGCGTCGCCCAACCGTCGCTCCCCGTCATCTGCTCGGAGGGGACGTTGACCTGGTTGAACGGGACGGCGGTGCCGTAGACCGCCGCGCCGCTCACGACCTGGCCGCAGGTATCCATGACGTGGACCCGGACCGAGAACGTGGAGAAGTTCCCCGGGATCGTGTTGGGCGTCGCCTGGAACTGGTCGATCTGGAGCCGCGCCGGAGCGCTCAGGTCGGTCGCGGCCACGGTTGCGCCGGAGTCGGTCTTCGGGCAGCCGGTCGCAGGAGCAGTCGGCGTAGGCGTCGTCGTCGGCGCTGCACTGACCGTGCCGGTCGGGACGGTGGT
This sequence comes from Gaiellaceae bacterium, assembly GCA_035552175.1. Taxonomy (GTDB): domain Bacteria; phylum Actinomycetota; class Thermoleophilia; order Gaiellales; family Gaiellaceae; genus PALSA-600. Next base: position 7,369 of record DASZLW010000445.1, read on the forward strand.
TTGAGACGCGGACCCATCCGAGTTCGTCGCCCTGACGCGGACGCGCAGCGTGTTCCCGTCATCGACCTGCTTCAACACGTAGGTCTGCTGCGTCGCGCCCGAGATGTTGGCGCAACTGCCGCCGTTCGTGTCGCAGCGCATCCACTGATACGAGTAGTTGATCGGCGCCGTGCCGCTCCAGTTCCCGTCGTTCGCGGTCAACGTGCTTCCTTCGGCGGTCGTCCCACTGATCGTCGGAGCCGAGGTGTTCGACGGCCTGACCGCTGCGCGAGTCGTCGCTGCCATCGCGGCCATCGCCACGACTGCCGCAGACAGCATTACGAGGACGAGTACCGACCCAAGGCGCGTCGACAACCGTCCGCGATGCGTTGTGTCGTCCATTCTCTGATTCCTCCCTGGCGTTGGGTACCTGGGCTTGGTTCCCGGTCGGCGACGCAGGTACGCCCGTATCGCAGTAAGCGTTCTGTTAAACGTTCCGCGGCGAGAAGTCAGGGAATGATCGAAACGAGGGTGCCGATCGTCGTGTAGGGCCAGATCTGGCCGGCCGTCGCGATCGGGGCCTCGACGCAGCCCACGCTCTGCGGGAACCCATAGGTCGCCCGGTTGAACCCGTGGATCGCCTCGCCGCCGTAGAAGTAGCTGATCCAGCGGATCCCGGGATCGACGTAATGGCTCCCATCCGGATTCTGGCCTCGCATCGTTCCGATCGGGATGTGCTCGAAGACGGCATGCGTCCCGTAGGGAGTCGGGGCGGCCGGCACGCCCGTGTTGATCTTCACGTTCATGATCGTCTTCCCGTCGCTCCAGAGCGTCAGGTTCTGCGGGACGCTCCGGTGCACGAAGACGTAGCTGTACGAATGCGAAGTCGTCGCCCCGTTGACGGCGGCGGCAATCAGGCTGCGCCAGACCATCGGCCCGGCGATCCCGTCGACCGTCAGGCCCTGATCGTGCTCGAACGCCATCACGGCGCCCTGGGTCATCCGCGTCCACGCGTCGGGTCGCCAGAGGGACCGGAGCTGGCTCGGCGTGTCCGAATACCGCCAGGTGTAGGTGCCGGACGGCGGGCTGATGGCCGCCTCGGTCTGAGCCAGCCGCGTTGCCGGCACGTCCGATCCCGCCGGATGCCATTGCAGCGGCAGGTAGCCGAGCTGGGCGAGCACTTGCTGGAGCCGCGTGAACGACCCGCCGGGAACGCTCCAGGTGAGCTTCGTGAACGTCTGCGTCTGCCCGCCGGCGAGCACGTCGGTCGGCGACGGGAGAGAGATCGAGACGTGGGTACCGAGGCCGAACCCCGCAGACGGCCGGAAGGTCAGCGCGTTCGGCGCTGTCTGCAGCCAGCTTCCCGGCGTCGCCGGCTCGAGCTTGGGACGGGTGACACCGAAGAGCGCCTTGACCGGCACCGAGAACGTCAACGTGATCTTCGTCCCGGGATCGATCGTCGTCCCGGGCGCCGGTTTGACGACCGCCTGGAGGTGAAGGCCCTCGGGGAACCAACTCACACGGACAGCCGGGGCGAGCAGCTCCCACGGGCGTGCGGCGACGGCGACGGTCGCGATGCCGAACCGGCTCTTGCCGCTCGCGCGGAGTCCGGTGTCGACGCGGCGGCGCGGGCGCTGAAACGACAGGTGGTCGACGGGAAACCCAGGGAGCCGGAGCACGACGACGCTCGCCGGATGGTTGAACGTGACGACCACCGGGTCGTTCTCGTGCAGGTGGAGCAAGGTGGCCGACACCTTCGCCTCGGGCGTCGTCACCGTCTCGTGAATCTGCGTGCCGTGTCCGACGAGCCAACCGATCCAGGCCGCCCGCCTCACCGTCGCATCGATCTCGAGCCGCTCGCCGGAGGCAAGCTTGCCGGTGGGGAAGATCCTGCCACCGCGGTTCCGGACGGGGATCCGGTGGCCGCTCTCGTCGCGAACCGTCACAGCCGTGACCTTCTCGCCGTCGGGAGCGATCTTGATCCCGGCGAGCGCCTGCGGGTCGGTGCGGAAAGCGGCGCTCGGCCACCAGACGGCGACGGCCAGCACACCGCCGCCGAGCACGGCAAGGATCGCAAACAGCGCGAGCAGAGGCGCGAGGCGCGACCTGCTCTTCGGCCGTTTGCGCGGCGGATTGGTCGAGTAGCTGCGTTGCGACATGGGCCCGGTCTACCCAAAGCGTGCCGGACCGCGCGGACATCCGGGGGCGGGGGCCCAGGACCGCTGTCCGGAGCGATGGCGAGAATCGCCTCGTGGCCTCGCCCCGCTTACACTCCGTTTCGATGAGCGAGCCCGCCGCTGAGATCGTTGCTCTCGAAGACGCCGCCGCCCGCCGGCCCGGCGTCCTTCCGGCACAGCAACTCGACGCGGCGATCGTCCGGGACTGGGTGCGGTCGGACCTCTACCGCATTCCGCGCGAGAGCGTTCAGCCGGCGAGTCTCGATCTTCGCCTCGGCGACTTCGCCTGGGCGTTGCGATGCAGCTTCCTGCCCGACTCTCAATCTAAGGTAGAGGATAAGGTAACGGATCTCGCGTTCCAGAGGATCGACCTGCGTGACGGAGCTGCGCTCGAGCGCGACCGTCCGTACCTCGTGCCGTTGATCGAAGAGCTCAACCTGCCCTCGGAGCTGCGTGGAAAGTCGAACCCGAAGAGCTCGACGGGGCGTCTCGACGTCTTCACGCGCGTGATCACCGACGGAAATCCCGCCTTCGACGAGATCCCTTACGGCTACCGCGGGAAGCTCTATCTCGAGATCGTCCCGCGCTCCTTCGCGATCCACGTGAAGACCGGCCTCGCACTGAACCAGATGCGCCTCTTCACCGGCGACGCGCGCCTGAGCGACGACGAGATCCGCGGGGTGCACGAGGAGTTCCCCCTCGTCTACCACGACACCCACGCCCTGCGAAGCGCCGACCTCCTCGTCTCGGACGGGCTCTTCCTCAGCGTCGATCTCAGCGGGCCCACCGATCGGATCGTCGGATACCGCGCGAAGAAGAACAGCCTCCCGATCGACCTCGGCCGCGTGCACGGGTACGGGTGGCGTGACTACTGGGAGCCGGTCTACCCGGAGACCGGATCGCGGATCGTGCTCGAGCCTGAGATCTTCTACCTGCTCCTCTCGGCGGAGGGCGCCTGCATCCCGCCCGGATATGCCGCCGAGATGACGGCGTACGACCCGACGGCGGGAGAGCTTCGCACGCACTACGCGGGCTTCTTCGATCCGGGTTTCGGCTACGACGCGCGGGGTCGCCGGCACGGCACCCGGGCTGCGCTCGAGGTGCGCGCGAGAGACGTGTCGTTCATGGTCGAACACCGCCAGCCGATCTGCAAGCTCGCATTCGAACGCATGCTCGAGCCTCCGAACGTCCTCTACGGCGAGCAACTCGGCTCGAACTACCAGGGTCAGGAGACGATGCTGAGCAAGCATTTCGTCGAACAGTCGGCCGGCGTGACGCAACTGCGCCCCCGCGACGCCGGCGCTCCGCTGGAATCGCCCGGGGGCTGACAGCGCCGGTTCGTGATCGGTGCTCGAGCCGAACGCTCCACCCGGCTTGACTGCTTGACGCTGCAGCTGCTGCCGCTCGGGCCCGATCACCCGGTAGCCCCGATCACCCGGTGGCTGAAAGGCAATCCATCCTGACATCACCC
>DASZLW010000446.1:0-2269 GCA_035552175.1 Gaiellaceae bacterium
GAGGCCGGACCAACACAAAGAAGGCCCCAAGACCCCGCAGAGAGAACAGGTCTTGTGGCCTCGTTGCCCGCGTCCGGCCGACAACGACCGAACGGATCGGACTCTAGCGACTTCCCCTGGAAGCTGCCGTCGGAAGGTGAGAGCGAGGGAGGGCCGGGATATGCCGCGCTAGCGCGGCACGAACCCGCCGCCCGCAACCGCGGGAAGCAGCAGCACCTTCTCGCTGCCCGTCACCGGGGTATCGAGACCTTCGAGCAGGCGGACGTCCGAGCTGCCGAGGAAGACGTTCAGGAACTGGGGAAGCTCGTTCCCCTCGAACACGCGCTCGCGCAGCGTCGGGTACTCGGCGACGAGGTTCTCGAGCACCTCTCGGACCGTGCTGCCGGTCATCTCGACCTCGCGGTTGCCACCCGCTTCGGGACGGAGGATCGGCGGGATCCGGACGGTCGCCATCTCGCCGAACCCTACACAGCGGGTTCGGGCGCGACGGGAGCCTCCGGCCGCAGTTCGTCGATCCGGTCGATCGTCGCGAGCGCCGGGAAGAGCCATTTCCAGACCGCCGCGAGCGCGATCGTGAGGACGCCGCCGGCGACGACGGCCGGTACCGCTCCGAGGAGTGCCGCGGCGGCACCTGACTCGAACGCGCCGAGCTCGTTCGAGGCGCTGATGAAGACAGCCTCCACGGCGACGACGCGTCCGCGGACCTCGTTCGGCGGCGCGACGACGGCGATCGTGCTGCGGATGTTGACGCTGATCATGTCGACGAAGCCCGCCACGGCGAGAGCGGCGAGCGAGAGCGGGAAGGAGTGGGAGAGGCCGAAGACGACGGTCGCGACGCCGAAGGCGGCGACGACCACGAGGAGCGTCGGCCCGGTGCGGGTCTGGAGCGGTTTCCGCGCCAGCATGAATCCGGCCGCGAGCGCACCCACGGCTGGAGCGCTCCTGAGGATGCCGAGCCCGATCGGCCCCGTGTGCAGGATCGTCCGCGCAAAGAGCGGCAGCAGCGCGACCGCGCCCCCGAACAGCACGGCAAAGAGGTCGAGCGAGATCGCGCCGAGCATCACCGGCGTCGCGCGGATGAACCTGATCCCCGCGAGGACGCTCGTCAGGCTGATCGCCTGGCGGTCGGGTCTGCTGTCCCCGGCCGGCTCGTGGATCGCGAGTGCTGCGACCGTTCCGGCGAGCAGCAGTCCCGCCGCGACCGCGTAGACGACCTCCGCGTCGACGGCGAACAGGAGGCCGCCGAGCGCCGGGCCCGCGACCGTCCCGAACTGGAAGGCAATCGAGCGGAACGCAAGCGCGCTCTGCAGGAGCTCCGGCGCGACGAGCGACGGGCCGAGCGCCCGCGCTGCGGGTGCTGCAAGCGCCTGGCCGACGCCGTTCCCGGCGGCGAGCGCGAGGAACGGCCAGAGCGCCGTGTTCCCACCGGCGGAGATCACGAGGAGCATCAGGGCGACGACGGCGCTCAGTGCGAGCGAGGCCGAGAAGATGAGCGTCCTCGACATGTGGTCCGCGAGCTGGCCGACCGGAAGGGCGAGGAGGAGCAGGGGGACGAACTCGGCGAGGCCGATCAGGCCGAGATCGAACGCCGAGTGGTGGAGGCCGTACACCTGCCAGCCGATCGCGACCGCGACCATCTGCAGGCCGAAGCTCTCGACGACGAGCGCGAAGAAGAGCAGGAAGTAGTCCCGTCCCCGGATTGCAGCCGGAAGACGGGCGCGCAGCCGGGCGAGGCCCATCGGCCAGTATCGCCAACGCGCGCCCGGCACCGATCGGCAACCGGGCGCACGTTCGCGTTCGATCCTTAGGAGGGCTCGTCCTCGGCGAGGATGCGGTAGAGCGAGCGGCGAGCCTCGGTGAGGACCTTGGCCGCTTCCGCCTTCTGTGCCTCGTTGCCGTGGTGGGCGACCTGGCGGCCGGCCATCCCGACCTGCATCATCAGGTGGACGAGCTCGCGGAGGCCTTCGGGCATGCCCTGGCCGGCGAGCTCCCACGGAGCGCCGAGCTGCTCGCGGTTCTCCTCGACGTGAGCCTTGCCCGCGTCGGTGAGCTCGAAGACGTTACCGCCGTCACGCGCCTCGCCGCGGATCAGGCCCTCGTCGGCGAGGAGCTGGAAGGCGGGGTAGACCGAACCGGGGCTCGGGCGCCAGGCGCCGTCCGACCGCTGCTCGATCTCCTGCATCACCTGGTACCCGTTCCGCGGCTCCTCTTCGAGCAGGAGCAGGATCGCGGCGCGGACGTTGCCGCGACGCATCCGGCGACCGCGCGG
>DASZLW010000447.1:0-3103 GCA_035552175.1 Gaiellaceae bacterium
CCTGCGCTCGAAGCTCGAGCCACGCGACGCCGACCCGTTCTACCGCGAGCTGCTCGAGCTCCGCCGCAGCCTTCCGCCCGAGCTCGAGGCCCGCGGCGAGGGCGACCGACTCGTTCTCCGCCGCGGCGGTGCCGAGCTGGCCGTCGACTTCGCCCTCGAACGCGTGGAGCTGCGCCGCTGAACGTCTGGCCCGGCAGGCCGTTCCCGCTCGGCCCGTGCTGGGACGGCGAGGGGACGAACTTCTCGCTCTTCTCCGAGAGCGCGGAGCGCGTCGAGCTCTGCCTCTTCGACGGCGACACAGAGAGCCGGGTCGAGGTCACCGAGCGCACCGCCTTCAACTGGCATTGCTACCTGCCGGGCGTCGGCCCGGGGCAACGCTACGCCTATCGCGTCCACGGCCCCTACGAGCCCGAACAGGGGCGCCGGTTCAATCCCGCCAAGCTCCTGATCGACCCGTACGCGAAGGCGATCGAAGGCCCGATCGACTACGCCGCGGCCAACACGCTGCCGTACGTCCCGGACGGGGAGGATGCCGATCTGCACCGCGACGACGAGGACGATGCGGCGGCGATCCCGAAGTGCGTCGTCGTCGATCAGCGCTTCGACTGGCAGGACGACCGGCCGCCTGCCCGCACGTGGGGCGAGACGGTGATCTACGAGCTGCACGTCAAGGGCTTCACCAGGCTGAACGAGCACATCCGCGAGGATCTCCGGGGGACGTACGCCGGGCTCGCGTCCGATCCCGCGATCGAGTACCTCACCTCGCTCGGCGTCACGGCGGTCGAGTTGCTCCCGATCCACCACATCGCCGACGAGGGCGCGCTCGTCGACAAGGGGCTCTCGAACTACTGGGGCTACAGCTCGATCGGCTACCTCGCACCGCATGCGATGTATGCCGCGACCGGGCGCCACGGAGAGCAGCTGACCGAGTTCAAGGGGATGGTGAAGGCCCTCCACCGCGCCGGGATCGAGGTGATCCTCGACGTCGTCTACAACCACACGGCGGAGGGGAACCACCTCGGGCCGATGCTCTCGTTCCGCGGGATCGACAACGGCTCCTACTACCGTCTCTCGCCCGAGAACCAGCGGTACTACGTCGACTACACGGGAACCGGCAACAGCCTCAACCCCGTTCATCCGAGCGTGCTGCGGCTGATCATGGACTCGCTCCGATACTGGGCGATCGAGTGCCATGTCGACGGCTTCCGCTTCGACCTCGCCTCGGCGCTCGCGCGCGAGTTCCACGAGGTCGACCGCCTCTCGGCGTTCTTCGACGTGATCCACCAGGATCCGGTGATCTCGCAGGTGAAGCTGATCGCCGAGCCGTGGGACGTCGGCGAGGGCGGTTACCAGGTGGGGAACTTCCCGATCCTCTGGGCCGAGTGGAACGGGCTCTATCGCGACGTGACGCGCGACTACTGGCGCGGCCAGGCGAGCGCCTCCGAGTTCGCCTACCGGTTCAGCGGCTCGGCCGACCTCTACGCGAGCGACGGGCGTCTGCCGTCGGCGTCGATCAACTTCATCACCGCCCACGACGGCTTCACCCTCGCCGACCTCGTCGCCTACAACGACAAGCACAACGAGGCGAACCTCGAGGACGGCCGCGACGGAACGGATGACAACCGGAGCTGGAACTGCGGCGCGGAGGGTCCGACCGACGACCCCGAGATCGAAGCGCTCCGGGCGAGGCAGCAGCGGAACTTCCTCACGACCCTGCTCCTTTCGCAGGGGGTGCCGATGCTCCTCGCCGGCGACGAGCGCGGACACAGCCAGGGCGGCAACAACAACGCGTTCTGCCAGGACAACGAGCTCTCGTGGCTCGACTGGCAGACCGAGCGCGACGAACGCCTGCTCGCATTCACGCGCCGCGTGCTCGCGCTACGGCGCGAGAATCCGGTGTTCCGGCGCGCGACGTTCCTCGCCGGCAAGGTGGACGACCGGGGCGTGCCGGACGTGTGGTGGTTCTCCGTGGACGGGCGGCGGATGATCCGGCGCACCTGGGAGAGCGGCGAGGGCCGGCTCGGCGTCCTGCTGAACGGGCGCGCGATCGGCGCGCAGACCGCCGACGGCCACGACGTCGTGGGCGACTCGTTCGTGCTCCTCCTCAATCCGCACCACGAGCCGGTCGAGTTCACGCTGCCGTCGCGGCGGTTCGGCCCGGGCTGGGTGCTCGAGCTCTCCACCGAGGACCCCGACGGGGCGCCGGTGAGCTACCCGCCGCGCGGCCTGGTGTCGCTCGTCGGGCGCTCCCTCGTCGTGCTCAGGCAGGAATCGTGAACGGCGCGCCCCCGGGCGCGACCTACCGTCTTCAGCTCGGGCCCTCGCTCGGATTCGCAGCCGCCCGCGACCTCGTTCCCTACCTCGTGTCGCTCGGCGTCACGCACCTCTACCTGTCTCCCTCCCTGCAGGCCCGGGCCGGCTCGACGCACGGCTACGACGTGGTCGATCCGCGGGTCATCTCGGAGGACCTCGGCGGCGAGGATGCGTTCCGGGAGCTCTGCGAGGCAGGGCTCGGCGTGATCCTCGACATCGTTCCGAACCACATGGCTGCGAGCGAGGAGAACCCGTTCTGGCGCGATCCCGAGCTCCGGCGGCGGTTCTTCGATCTGGATCAGGCGACGGGGCGGTGCAGGCGCTTCTTCGACGTGGACGACCTCGCGGGGGTTCGAGTCGAGGACCCGGCGGTGTTCGAGGAGACGCACGCCGTCCCGCTCCGTCTCGTACGCGAAGGTCTCGTCGACGGGCTCAGGATCGACCACGTCGACGGGCTGGCCGATCCGCGGGGGTACCTGGAGCGGCTGCGGGCCGAGGGGGTCGAACGCGTGTGGGTCGAGAAGATCCTCGAGGAGGGCGAATCGCTGCGCGAGTGGCCCGTCGAGGGGACGACGGGGTACGAGTTCGCGGTGGACGTGCAGGCGCTCTTCGTCGATCCGGCGGGAGAGGCGGTGCTGACCGACCTCGCAGGCGATCCGCGCCCGTTCGCCGAGGTGGCGGCCGCGGCGAAGGCGGAGCAGGCGCTGACGACGTTCGAACCCGAGGCCGAGCGCCTGCGCGCGCTGCTCGACGTGCCGGGAATCGCCGAGGCGCTCGCGGCGCTGCCCGT
>DASZLW010000448.1:0-1946 GCA_035552175.1 Gaiellaceae bacterium
CCATCCGGAGCGGTGCTGCGACCCGGCGAACCTCGACTTCCTCGAACCCCGCCTCGTCGAGCAGCTCCTCGAGATTCGCGCAGCTGAACGGCCCCGGCAGGCCCGGGGCGGGCGGCGGCAGTCCCGCACGCTCGCGGATGATCGCGACGGGGGCCGAGAAGAACCGGTTGCGATCGGGCTCCGAGAACACGACCGCCGCGTACCGGCCGCCAGGTCGCAAGGCCTCCCGCGCCTGCGCGAGAGCCACGGCCTTGTCCGGCATGTACATGAGCCCGAGGCGCGAAATCGCGGCGTCGAACGAGCCGGCTTCGACGCCGAGGGCCTCGCCGTCCATCAACCGGGTCACGACCGTCGCGAGGCCCGCGGCGCGCGCCTCGCCGGCCGCGTACTCGAGGATCGCCTCGGAGATGTCGGTCGCGAGCACCGCGCCGTCGGGGCCGGCACGGCGGGCCGCGGCGAGCGTCTGGCCGCCTGCGCCCGCCGCGATGTCGAGCACCCGCGAACCGGGCCCGACCGCGGCCAGATCGAGCATCTGCTCGGTCGCCTCGCCGAGCCACTGCTCGAGGAACGGCCCCCACCGGTGCCAGGCCTCCGCCGCGTCCTGCCACTGGATCCGAGTCGTCTCCTTGTAGACCGTGGAATCGAAGCTCACCGCCGCCACGTCACACCTCCTCGATCCAGCCGAGGAGGTCGTCGGCCGAGACCTTGTCGACGAGCTCGGGGTGGTCCTCGCGGATGTGCGCCCGCGTCGCCTCGACGACCTCCTCGTTCGTCTCGCCGCGGATCGCGAACCCGCACTCGCACGTGATCTGTTTCGCCACTGGAATCTCCAATCGTCGGTGTGCGACGCGTTGTACGCGTGGCCGGTTGGGACTATCTTGGCGCCACGTTGGAGCCGACGAAAGTGCAGCTCTGCGGACGGCTCGCCGTGTCGGTCGGCGGGCGCCGCGTGGAGCGCGATCTTCCCGGGCGTCAGGGCCGGCTGCTGCTCGCGTTCCTCGCCCGCAACCGCCTCCGGACACCGGGCAGGGACGAGACCCTCGCGGTCATCTGGCCGGACGGGCGCGACGGCGGTCTCGCGCCCCTTCTCTCGAAGCTGCGGCGCGTCGTCGAGCTCGACGGGCTCCGGGTCGTCGTCGACCAGGTCGACGTCGAGGACGCGGCCGACGCGCTCCACCGGGCGGAGTCGGCGCTCGCCCAGGGCGACCCGCACCGCGCGTGGGCGCCCGCCCAGGTGGCGATGTTCGTCTGCGGGCGGACCTTCATGGCCGGTGAGGAGAGCCTCTGGGTCGACGAGGAGCGCCGCGAGCTCGGAAGGATGCACTTGCGGGCGATCGAGGCCTATGGTGTCGCAACGCTCGAGATCGGCGGCACCGAGCTCGCGGCAGCGGTCCGAGTCGGCCGCGAGCTCGTCGCGCGCGAGCCCTACCGCGAGTCGGGCCACCGCATCCTGATCGATGCGCTCGACCGCGAGGGGAACACCGCCGAGGCCCTTCTCGTCTACGAGGCGTTGCGGGCGAAGCTGCGGGAGGATCTCGGGATCAACCCGAGTGAGCCGACCCAGCAACTTCATCGCCGTCTGCTTCGGTGACGGACGCGAGGGCCTCGCGAGCCGCTTCCTGCTCGGCGTCCTTCTTCGAGGCGCCGGTTCCGGTCCCCGACTGCACCCCGTCGACGAGCGCGGCCGACGTGAACGTCCTCTGGTGTGCCGGCCCCTGCGCGTCGAGCAGGGCGTAGCTGACCGACTTGCCGCGCCGCGCGAGCTCCTCCTGCAGCTCTGTCTTGTGGTCGACCTTGTGGGTGAGCGCATACTCGATGCGGCTCTCGAACGTCGCCACGATCGGGCCCGCCACCGCCGCGAACCCATGCTCGAGGTACACGGCGGCGAGCGCGGCCTCGAGCAGCGCCGCGAGGACGTTCCGGTTGCCCGAGAGCCTCGTCGCCTC
>DASZLW010000449.1:0-9497 GCA_035552175.1 Gaiellaceae bacterium
GCCGAGCGATCCGGTCGAGATCGCCCCGACCGAAACCTGTGCCTGGTCGCTCATCCTCATGACGGCGCCCTTGCCGAAATTGCGCTCGATCTGGCCGAGTGCGGTATCCAGAGCTTGCTCGCGATCCACCTTCATCCTCCTCCTAACTGAGTCCCCGTGAGAGGGACGGCCTCGGGGGCCTCGTATACCGCGCCTCCAGGGCGCAGTCGGGAAATGAAAACAGCAGCGTCGGACGGCACGATCTCGCCGAGAACGGAAACATCGGGCTGCAGCTTCGGCGGTTTCCGGAACCGGACGACGGTGACGTGCGGCAGCCACGGTCGTGCCTCTCGCTCGTAGACGCCGAGCTCCTCGAGCGAGCGGTGAAGCCTTCCCGCGAGCGCCGCGGCGCACCCACCCTCGTCGGCCAGCTCGAGCATCCCCACGCCCCGCGTCTCGCTGTACCGGCGAACAGCGAGGCGCATCCCTCCCGCCCCGGCGGCCGAGGCGCGAAGAGCCTCGGTGATCCTCGGAACCTCCGATGCGGGGCGGCTGCCCAGGAACGCCAGCGTGACGTGCAGGTTCTCCGGCGGCACGCGCCGTCCGCGAACGAGTGCGCCCTCCTGCCACGCAACGAGCTCCCGGATCGTGCCGGCGGGAAGGCGGAGCGCGCAGAAGAGGCGAAGACGTTCACTGCCGGCCACGCTATCGCCGAACCTGTGACGTGTCTGTCACAGAAGTGTCACATCTCTGTGTCAGTTTCGCCGGCGGCCTCGAGCAGCAGGTGCAGTGCGGCGATCGCCGCGCGCCGGCGAACCGTCTCCCGATCGCCCGAGACGACGAAGTCGCGGGCAGTCTCGCCCGCGGGCCCCGACACGCAGAGATAGACGAGGCCGACGGGCTTCTCCGGCGAGCCTCCACCGGGCCCGGCGATCCCTGTGATCGACACCGCGAGATCCGCCTCGAGGCGCTGCCGGGCCCCGAGCGCCATCGCGGAGGCCGTCTGCGCGGAAACCGCACCGAATTCCGCCAGGGTCTCGGCCGGGACTCCGAGCTCGGCCTCCTTCACGGCATTCGAGTACGAGACGATCCCGCCGACGAAGACATCGCTCGACCCGGGGATCGAGGTCAGCCTCGCCGAGACGAGCCCGCCGGTGCACGACTCGGCTGTCGCAAGGGTCCATCCCCGCGCCCGGCACCGTTCGAGCACGAGCTCCTCGACGGGCGCTTCGGCCCGCGAGAAGAGGTACTGCTCGATCGGCTCGAGAAACGCCGCCTCGAGCGCATCGCCCCGGGGCCCCGCGCCGGGCTCGACGAACAGGTCGACGTGCAGCTCGGACTCGCGGGCGCAGATCGTCATCTCGACGCCCTCCCCGTCCCCGCCTGCCGCCGCCAGCGCCTGCGCGACCTGCGACTCACCCACGCCGTAGAAGCGCATCACGCGCCGCTCCGCGGGTCGCGCCTGCGCCGCGAGGCGGCGGACCGGCTCCGTCGCGAGTGCCGAGTCCCACAGCGGCTGGAGCTCGCGCGGCGGCCCCGGAAGCATCACCGCCACGCAGTCGCCGAGCTCGACGACGAGCGCCGGCGCCGTGCCGACGAGGCCGACGACGGTCGCCCCCTCCGGGATCGTCGCCTGCTTGCGGACTCCGTCGGCGAAATCCGCGTACGGCCGCTTCATCCGGTCGGCGAACGCACGCGAGCGGGCGCCGATCTCGGCCTCGAGCGAGGGGTCGAGCACGAGAGGACGCCCGGCAACGGAGGCGAGCAACTCGACCGAGCGGTCGTCGTGAGTCGGCCCGAGCCCGCCGGAGCTGATCACGAGCTCGAAGCCGAGCCCATCCCGGAAAGCCCGCTCGATGTCGGCCGGCACGTCTCCGACGATCCGCAGCTCGGCCGGCTGGAAACCGAGCGACAAGAGCGACTGCGCGAGATACGGCCCGTTCAGATCCTTCCGGTCGCCGCGGACGAGCTCGGAGCCCGTCAGCACGACCAATGCACGCGGCCGGTCCGGGAAGCTCAGTTCGCGTGCGCTCCGCTCGGGGTGACGGTCAGCGTGACGGGCTTGAACCCGTCGAGTGCGACCTCCTTGCCCCCGACGACGACACGCAGGTTCTCGGGCGAGCTCAGATCGACGAAGAACCTCTTCCCCTTGAACGGCTCGGACTTGCCTTTCTCGATCGTCCCCTGGAAGAGGAGCTTTCCCGAGGGCCCGTATCGATGCACGGCGACGTAGGAGGCTCCACCGGTCGCCTCGATCTCGAGGTACGCGTGCGGCCGGGGCGCGACGGCGTGCTTCTTCGCCTTCTTCGCAGCGTTCTTCTGGGTGGTCTGCTGCTTCTTGGCGCCCGTCCCGGAGGTCTGCCAGGCGCTGATCACGACGAGCGTCACGATGCCGACGACCGCGACCGCGAGCAGGACGACGGTCGTCTCGAGCCGCCGGGAGCGGCTTTCGACACGAGCCGGCGAACGGCGGGCGCGGGAGTCTGCGTCCTCGCCCGCGACGAAGCGCGAGTTGAACTCGTCGACGTACAGCTGCCCGTCGAGGCCGAGGTAATCCGCGTACGTGCGCAGGAAGCCCTTGACGTAGGTCTGGGACGGAAGCTGCTCGAAGCGCTCGTCCTCGAGCGCGCGGAGGTACCTGACCCGGATCTTCGTCGCGATCTCGGCCTGGTTGAACTCGATCCCGCGCCGGACTCTCGCCTCGTGGAGGCTGTTTCCGATCTCGAACACCGGGAAATGATCGCACACAACCGACGGCGCGCCGTCCCGCGGTTCAGCGCTTCGTTACCGGGACATCACGCGCAGTACTTCGTCCGCTCCGAGTGCGATCGCTCCGACGGCGCCGAGGTAGAGGCCCGTGAGCACGAGGAACCGGCCGAAGCGGATCGTCCGCTCGCCCTTCCGCCGCACGCTTCGCTCGAGCTTGAACCGCGCCCGCCGGGACGCGGAGATCCCGCAGAGCCCGAAGAACAGCGCCGCCGGGATCGCGACCTCACCTGCCGGCAGCACCTTCACGGACTGCAGGAAGACGGTGAGCGCGCCGCCGACCGGGATCGCCGCCACGGCGAGGAGCCCGAAGAACAGGGCCGCGATGCGGGCGGGCCTATTGCTCGACACGGGCGCCGCCGGCCACGGAGATCGGGGTCGAGACGTATCGCGCACCGGGAAGGAGCGACCGCGATACGAGCGCGGAAACGCCGTCGTGCTCGAACGACCCGGTCGAGCCGATGGTCAGGTAGGCGCCGCCCATCGCGGCAAGCATGCCCGAGACCGCCCCACCCTGTGGCGGGTACGAAGCGCGGCTGAGCGCGCCCGGGGACGATCACGTTCCGCACCCACTCGCGTGAGCATGATCCCGCTCCTTCCGATCGACGAGACGGAGCGCCGACCGTCAGGCACCCGTCTGCGGCGCCGGTTAGCATCGCTTCATCGCAAGTTCCGTCAAGAGGGAGGGCAAGTTGAGGAAACCACTGCTTGCGGCCGCCGCGCTCTGCGCGGTCGCAGTGTGCGTCATCGGCAACGTCGCGAGCGCGGCGCCGAAGGGCACGTTTACGGCCGCCCTGGTCAGCGACATCGGCAAGTTCAACGACAAGGGCTTCAACGAGGACCAGCTGACCGGCCTCAACGACGCAAAGGCGAAGCTCGGCGTGAAGACGGTCTCGATTCAGTCGAACTCGAGCTCGGACTATCTGCCGAACCTGACGACGATGGTTCGCGACGGCGCGAACATCGTCTCCGCCGCCGGCTATCTGCTCGCGCCGACGCTCTCGCAGGTCGCCAGCCAGTTCCCCAACGTCGACTTCACGATCACCGACGACTCGGTGAAGGGGCCCGACTTCGCAAAGGCGAAGAGTGTCAAGAACATCGAGGGCCTTGTCTACGGCTCGAACGAGTCGGGATGTCTCGTCGGCTACCTCGCCGGTGAGATGGCCAAGGCGGCCGGTGGGAAGCAGGTGATCGGCGCCGTCGGCGGCATCGAGATCCCGGCTGTCGACGACTACATCGTCGGGTACAAGTACTGCGCCGGGCTGGCCGATCCGGGCATCAAGGTGCTCGTCGGCTATTCGCAGGACTTCGTCGCGCAGGACAAGTGCCAGGCCGTCGCTCAGAACCAGATCGGTCAGGGCTCACAGGTCGAGTTCCAGGTTGCGGGAGGCTGCGGCCTCGGCGCGTTGAACGCTGCCGCCCAGGCCGGCAAGTGGGGCATCGGCGTCGACGTCGACCAGTACAGCGTCGCGAAGAACGTGCTGACGAGCGCACTCAAGCGCGTCGACGTCGGCATCTACGACGCGGTCAAGCAGGCGAAGGCAGGCCAGTTCAAGGGCGGTCAGAACCTGCTGTTCGACCTGAGGAACAACGGCGTCGGTGTCGGCAAGATCAGCCCGAAGGTGCCTGCTGGGTTCGTCACGAAGATGAATCAGCTGAAGGCGAAGATCATCGCCGGCACGGTCAAGGTGCCGGTGGCGAAGGGCTCTGACCTTCTCGGCCTTCTGCCGGGCGCGCACGTAGGAACGACGTAAACGACATCCGCGGGGGACGGGCGCATCGCCCGTCCCCCTTTTTTCGGGGCGCTTAGAATCACCGGGATGACGGACGACAGCGGGATCGTCCTCGAGTTGCGGGGAATCACGAAGGTCTATCCAGGGATCGTCGCCGACGACCACGTGGACTTCGACCTGCGGCGAGGAGAGGTACACGCGCTGCTCGGCGAGAACGGCGCCGGCAAGTCGACGCTCATGAACATCCTCTACGGGCTCACGAAGCCTGACGAAGGCGAGATCGTCGTCGCCGGCGAGCACGTCTCGTTCGCCTCGGCGAAGGACGCGATCCGCGCCGGGATCGGCATGGTGCACCAGCATTTCATGCTCATCCCGGTGATGACCGTTGCCGAGAACATCGTGCTCGGGGTCGAGCCCGTTCACGCCGGGGTGCTGCTCGACGAGAGGGGGGCCGAGCAACGCGTTCGCGAGCTCTCGGAGAGGTTCGGGCTCGCGGTCGACCCGGCGGCGCTCGTCTCGGGCATCACCGTCGGGCAGCAGCAGCGGGTCGAGATCCTGAAGGCGCTCTTCCGCGGCGCCGAGATCCTGATCCTCGACGAGCCGACGGCCGTGCTGACGCCGCAGGAGGCCGGCGAGCTCTTCACCATCATCCGCAGCCTGAAGGACGACGGCAAGTCGATCATCTTCATCAGCCACAAGTTGAAAGAGGTGCTCGAGATCGCCGACAGGATCACCGTCCTGCGGCGCGGCAAGAAGATCGACACCGTCCCGCGGGAGGGAGCGACCGAAGAAGGGCTCGCGCGGATGATGGTGGGTCGCGAGGTGCTGCTTCGCGTCGACAAGGGCCCGGCTGCCCCGGGCGTCGTGGCGCTCGAGGTGAGCGACCTGTGTGTGCTCGACGAACGGGAGCTCGAGAAGGTGCGCGAAGTCTCCTTCACTGTGCGAAGCGGAGAGATCGTGGCGATCGCGGGCGTCGACGGAAACGGGCAGACCGAGCTCGTCGCGGCGATCACCGGCATGCGCGCGATCGAGAGCGGGACGATCGTCCTGGGGGGCCGCGAGCTCGACCGTCACCTCACCCCGCGCAAGATGATCGACGCGGGCGTCGGCCACATCCCCGAGGACCGTCACCGGCACGGGCTCGTGCTGGAGTTCGATCTCGCCGAGAACTTCGCGCTGCACGACTACGACAAACCGCCCGACTCGAAGCATGGCTGGCTCTACCCGGCGCGGCTCGCGCAGAGGGCGGTGCGCCTCATCGAGGAGTTCGACATCCGCGGCGGCGGCCCGTTCACCGCGGCGCGAGCTCTCTCCGGCGGCAACCAGCAGAAGGTCGTCGTCGCGCGCGAGGTCGCGCGCAACCCCATCGTCCTGATCGCAGCGCAGCCCACGCGCGGGCTGGACGTCGGCGCCATCGAGTATGTCCATCGGCGGCTCGTCGCCGAGCGCGACGCCGGTCACGCGATCCTGCTCGTCTCCCTCGAGCTCGACGAGGTGCTCTCGCTGGCGGACCGCATCCTCGTGATGTACGAGGGCAGCATCGTCGCCGAGCACGCGGGCGGCACGGGCGAGGAGGAGATCGGTCTCGAGATGCTCGGTGGCAGGACGCAAGCGGCGTGAACGCCCGATGAGCGAGGCCGCGCCGACCGCGAACGTCCCGCCCGAGCAGGAGCCAACGACGAACTTCGCGGTCAGCCTCGGCGTCGCCCAGCGTGCCGGCGGCCTGGTGGTCCCGATCATGACGGCGGTTCTCGCGTTCCTCGCCGGCGGCATCGTCGTGGCCGCCACCGGCCACAACCCCTGGACGGCCTACAAGGGGATCTGGGACGGCGCAGGCTTCGACTGGATCTTTCACATCCCGTGGGACACGAACACGATCCACCTCAGTGCGTACAACCTGAGCCAGACGCTCCTCATCACGACGACCTTGATCCTCACGGGCATCGCGGTCGCGTTCCCGTTTCGCTGCGGGCTCTTCAACATCGGCGGGCAGGGCCAGTACCTCGTGGGGCTGATCGTCGCGAACTGGGTCGGCGTCGACTTCGCGAGCTGGCCGACGCTGCCGCACGTCCTGCTCGGGATCGGCGCCGCGACGTTCGCGGGAGCGGTGTGGGCCGGCATCGCGGGCATCCTCAAGGCGACGACCGGCGCGCACGAGGTGATCTCGACGATCATGCTCAACTGGATCGCGATCTGGGGCGGTGAGTACCTGTTCGGCCAGGGTGGCCCTCTGCAGAACACCTACAACACCGCGGCACCGGAGTCGGGAACGATCGTGCAGAGCGCGCATATCCCCGTCTTCTGGGGAAGCTCCGTCCTGCAAGGCCTCGACTACGGCTTCTTCGTTGCGCTCGCGGCCCTCGTCGTCTTCTGGTTGGTCCTGAACCGGACGACGCTCGGCTACGAAGTGCGGGCGGTCGGCTTCAACCCCGAAGCAGCAGCGTACGGCGGCATCAACGTCAGGAGGAAGTACATCCAGACGATGGCGATCTCGGGCGCCTTCGCGGGGCTCGCCGGAGCACTCGACATGCTGGGCTATCTGGCCCAGTTCGGCCGACAGGACGTGCAGGTGTCGCAGATCGGCTTCCTCGGGATCGCGGTCGCCCTGCTCGGGCGGAACACCGCGATCGGAACCGGCATCGCGGCATTCCTGTTCGGTGGCCTTCTCTACGGCACGACGCACGGGCTCAACCCGAACGTCTTCGATCCGAGCCTCGCCGGCAACCTGACCTCGATGATCCAGGGGATGATCGTGCTGTTCGTCGGCGCCGACGTCTTCATCCTCTACCTCTGGAACGCGCGGCGGAAGGCGAAGCCGCGGCGCGCGAGCCGGGCGACGGCGCCGTGACGAACCACGTGGAGCCGCTTCCCGAGACGCACTGGGCGCTACGGCCGAAGGCGGTGGCCGTCGCCGGCAGCGTCCTCGGGATCGCGGCGTTCTGGAGCGCGATTCCCCCGTTCACGGCGCGTTCACCAGTCGTGCCGATCCTGATCGGGGTGCTCGCGATCGCTGCCGGTCTCTGGGCGGTCACACGGGGCACCCGGCGCGCGGGCTGGGGGGCGATCGCGTCCGGTGCGATCGGGCTCGGGCTCGGCTACGTGTCGACGCGCTCGAGCTCGAGCAACCTGCACGTCGTCTTCGCCGCCGACCTGATCGCGCAGGTGCTCGTGTTCGCGACGCCGCTCACCTTCGGCGCGCTCGGCGGGATGGTCTCGGAGCGGAGCGGGGTCGTGAACGTCGGGCTCGAGGGGATGATGCTGCTCGGCGCCTTCTGGGGTGTCTACGGCGCCGACAAGGGCGGCAGCTGGGTCGTCGGCATCCTCGTCGCGCTGCTCGCAGGCGGGTTGTTCGGGCTGCTGCACGCCTACTGGTCGATCCACCTGCGAGCCAACCAGATCGTGAGCGGGATGGCGATCAACTTCCTCGCGCTCGGCGTCACCGGGTACTTCTTCGAGCAGCTCTACGGGAACCAGAACATCCCGGCCGGCGTCTCGACCGTTCCGGACGTCGCCATTCCAGGCATCGACCACACGGCATACCTCGGCCCCGCGATCGGCGATCTGAACCTCCTCATCTGGATCGGGATCCTCTTTGTCCCGCTCTCGTACTTCATCCTCTTCAAAACGCCGATCGGCCTCCGCATCCGGGCCTGCGGCGAGCACCCGCGGGCCGCCGACACCGTCGGGATCAACGTGTACGCGGTGCGGTACGCGTCCGTGTGCGTCTCCGGGATGCTGGCGGCGCTCGGCGGCGCGTTCCTTTCCTTCGGCAACGGAGACGGCTTCACCGAGAACATGACCGAGGGACGGGGCTTCATCGCACTCGCGGCGATGATCTTCGGCAACTGGCGGCCGTTCGGGGCGTGGGGCGCGGCGCTCCTCTTCGGTTTCTCGACGGCCCTGGCGTTCCGGCTGCCGGTCTACTCGAGCTCGGCAGCCACGCTCTTCCAGGCGCTCCCGTACGTTCTGACGCTGATCGCGGTCGCCGGAGTGATCGGGCGCTCGGTTCCGCCGAAAGCCGACGGCCAGCCGTACGTGAAGCAGTAGCCGCGCCCGCCGCCAGCGGCGAACGCACCGAGGGAAGGCACGGACTGCGGGTGTATTAGCCTGACCGCGATGGCGATGCCCGTCCTCGAACCGAGCGACCTCGGGTTCATCGCCGACCCCTACCCCACGCTCGCCGCGCTCCGCGAGGCGGCGCCCGTTCACCACGACGAGCGTCTCGGCCGCTGGCTCGTCACCCGCCACGAGGACGTCCGCTCATGCTTGCGCGACCGCCGCCTCGGCCGGAACTTCAGGCATCTCGGCACCGAGACCGAGTTCGGGGCGGAGCCACTCGACCCACGCTGGCAGCCGTTCTGGGACGTCGAGCGCTGGAGCCTCCTCTTCATCGAGCCGCCGGAGCACACACGCATCCGCAAGCTCGTCGCGGCGGCGTTCACCCCGCGTGCTGTCGGGTCGCTGCGTGAGCCGTCCGAGGAGCTCGCGCAGCGGCTGCTCGACTCGTGCCTCGAGCGCCGGTGCTTCGACCTCCTCTACGACTTTGCCCAGCCGTACTCGATCGCACTGATCTGCCGGCTCCTCGGCGTCCCGACCGACCGCCACCGCGACCTGCTCGACTGGTCGCACCGACACGTGAAGATGTACGAGTTCGACACGACCACGGAGCAAGCGGAGTCGGCTACGCAGGCGGCAGCGGAGTTCGGGGCGTACGTGCTCGAGCTGATCGACGCGCGCCGCCGGTCGCCGCAGGACGACATGGTGAGCGCACTCGTCGAGGCGCGCGTCGACGGCAGCAGCCTGTCGGACCACGAGATCGTCTCGACCGTCGTCGTACTCCTGAACGCAGGGCACGAGGCGACCGTCAACACGCTTGGAAACGGCATCACTGCGCTCCTCCACAACCGGGCCGAGTGGCGGCGGCTCGTCGAGGGCGAGGTATCCGCCCAGGCCGCGGTCGAGGAGCTCATCCGCTTCGATCCGCCGCTGCAGCTCTTCGAGCGGTGGGTGCTCGAGGAC
>DASZLW010000450.1:0-4594 GCA_035552175.1 Gaiellaceae bacterium
GCGCGGCGTTTCGACGTCGCCGGGATCCCAGCAGTGAAGGCGTTCCGGCACGGGGAGGTCGTGGCCGAGTTCGTCGGCGCGAAATCGAGACCCGCCGTCGACGCGTTCATCGACGACCTCACGAAGCCCCCGGTCGCCGAGTCGGTCGACGATCCGGAGCTCGCCGAGGCGCTCGGGCGAGGCGACTACGAGCGCGCATTCGAGATCCTGATCGGCTGGGCCGAGGATCTCGACAGGCGAGACGACGCCCGGCAGACGATGATCGAGCTCTTCAACGAGCTCGGCCAGGCGCACGACCTCTCCGTCCGCTACCGCAAGCGGCTCGCGGCGCTCCTCTACTGAGGCCCGTGCAGCGGCTCGAGAGGCCTCCGCGCGTCCGCCCCGGCGATACGGTCGCCATCGTCTCGCCCGCGTTCGACGCCGTCGGCCGCTGGCCGCACCGGAGGGAGCGCGGCGTCGCCTACCTCGAGTCGCTCGGGCTGAAGGTGAAGCTGATGCTCAACGCGGCTCGCAGTGACGGGTGGGCCTCGGCGCCCGCCGCGGCACGGGCCGCCGACCTCCACGAAGCCTTCGCCGACGACGACGTCCGAGTGGTGCTCGCCGGCATCGGCGGCAACCACTCGAACGAGCTGCTCCCCCTGCCACCTCAAGGGCTCGGCGAGCTGGATCGACCCGGCCGGAGCGGTCCTCTGCTTCGAGACCTCCGAGGAGGCGCCGCCGCCCTCCGACGTCGATGCCTACCTGACCGACCTCGAACAGCTCGGCACGTTCGAGGCCGCCGCCGGCCTCGTCTTCGCCCGCCCCTACGGCTACACCGAAGAGGACACGAAGCTCCTCTGGGAGATCGTCGCCCGCCGCACCGAGGCCGCGGGGCTCCCGGTGCTCGCGAACGTCGAGGCCGGCCACACGGATCCGATGATCACACTCCCGATCGGCGCCGAAGCCGAGCTCGATGCGCGCGCGCGGACGTTCCGTCTTGCGGAGACTCCGACCGCATAGCCGTCGAGCTTGCGTTTCGGGCCTCGCCCGGCGGCGGTTCGCAGACGGCAAGCCGGGCGACATAGCGACACTGTCCGCATGAGGTTGAACGCATGGCTCGCGCGGGCGGGGGTTGCCTCGCGCCGCGGTGCCGACGAGCTGATCAAGGACGGGCGTGTCACGGTGAACGGCGAGCCCGGGCAGCTGAACACGTTCGTCGAGGGGCTCGACCGGGTCGAGCTCGACGGCCGCCGGCTCGACCGGCAGCGCCTCACCTACGTGCTGCTCAACAAGCCTGCCGGGATCGTCACGACCGCCCGCGACCCGGAAGGCCGCCCGACCGTCGTCGGGCTCGTCGGCCATGCCTCACGGATCGTCCCCGTCGGCCGCCTCGACGTCGACACGACCGGCGTGCTCCTGCTCACGAACGACGGCGAGCTCGCCCACCGCCTTGCCCATCCCCGGTACGAGGTCGACAAGGTCTACCTCGCGGACGTGGAGGGCGATCCGACTCCCGAGGCGATCCGCGCGCTCGAGGAGGGCGTCGAGCTCGACGACGGCCGCACCGCGCCTGCGACGGCGCGTCGGGTCGGGCCCGGCCGGGTCGAGCTCTCCGTTCACGAGGGTCGAAAGCACCAGGTGAAGCGCATGCTCGAGGCCGTCGGCCACCCCGCCCGACGACTCCATCGCGCGATCTACGCGGGTCTGACCGCCGAGGGTCTCGCGCCGGGACAGTGGCGCGAGCTGAAGCCGGTCGAGGTCGAGGAGCTGCGGCGCACGACCGTCAGGTCGAACGCCCCCCCGGGCGCAACGCATCGCTGAGCGGAGCTACGTGGGCAGGACGAAGCCCATGCGCTCGTACATCGAGCGAAGCGTCGGTGCCGCGGACTCGCGAGCCTTCCCGGCGCCGACTCCGAGCAGCCGCGTCAGCTCGCCGGGGTCGCCGCGCAGTTCCGCATATCGTGTCTGGATCGGCTCGAGCAGTGCGACCACTGCCTCGGCCACGTCTCCCTTGAACGGTCCGTATCCGCCGCCGTCGTAGCGTGCCTCGATCGCCTCGGCGCTGTCCCCGGTTGCCACGGTCATGATGTCGATCAGGTTCGTCACGCCGGGCTTGTCGGCGGCGCGCCGCACGTCGGTGCCCGAGTCCGTCACGGCCGATCGCACCTTCTTCCGGATCGCCTCGGGCGGATCCAGCATCAGGAGCGTTCCCTGAGCGGTGCCGCCGGTCGTCGACATCTTGTTCGCCGGCTCCTGGAGGTCCATGATCCGCGCGCCCGTCTCCGGGTAGACACCCTGCGGCACCTTGAACGTCGCGCCGAAACGCGAGTTGAACCGCTCTGCGATGTCGCGCGAGAGCTCGAGATGCTGCCGCTGATCGTCGCCGATCGGGACGATGTCGGTCTGGTAGAGCAGGATGTCGCCAGCCATCAGGATCGGGTAGGTGAAGAGCCCCGCGGTCACGACGTCCTGCTTGTCGCCCTTCTCCTTGAACTGCGTCATCCGCCCGAGCTGCCCGTAGCTCGTCGAGGCCGAGAGGAGCCAGGCGGCCTCGGCGTGTGCCGCCACGTGGCTCTGCGCGAAGACCGTGGAGCGCTCCGGGTCGAGCCCGACCGCGAACAGCAGTGCGGCGAGGTCGAGCGTCCGCTCGCGCAGGTCGGCCGGGTCGTAGTCGACCGTGATCGAGTGCAGGTCGACGATGCAGAAGAACGCGTCACCGCGCTCCTGCGTCGCGACGTACTGGCGGAATCCGCCCGAGTAGTTCCCGATGTGCTTCGCCCCGGTGGGCTGGATGCCGGAGAAGATGCGCATGCGAGCGAGATTACCGGCGCCCCTACACTTCGACGGTGGCGGTCGTGGATTCGACGTGGTCCCCGTCCTCGTGGCGGGACAAGGAGGCGCTCCAGCAGCCGGAGTGGCCCGACGGCGCGCGCGCGGCCGAGATCAGGCGCAGGCTCCACACGCAGCCGCCCCTCGTCTTCGCCGGCGAGGCGCGCCAGGTGCGCGCGGGACTTGCCGAGGTCGCCGCCGGTCGAGCGTTCCTGCTCCAGGCCGGCGACTGCGCCGAGTCGTTCCACGACTTCGACCGGCTGACGGAATCCGGCGCCGCCTACTCGGCCGTGTCCGTCCGCGAGCGGCTGAAGATCCTGCTGCAGATGGCCGCCGTGCTCACCTACGGCGCCGCACTCCCGGTCTTGAAGATCGGCCGGATCGCAGGCCAGTTCGTCAAGCCCCGCTCGAGCGGGGTCGAGCGGACGCCCGGCGGTGAGATCCCCGTCTTTCGCGGCCACATGATCCACGACGACGCTCCGAACGCCGCAGCGCGCGTTCCCGACCCGCAGCGGATGCTCGACGGGTACTTCCACGCGGCCTCGACGCTCAACCTCGTGCGTGCCTTCACGAAGGGCGGGTTCGCCGACCTGACGCAGGTGCACGCCTGGAACCAGGATTTCGTCTCGACGTCCGCGCAAGGGCAGCGATACGAGCTGCTCGCGGGCGAGATCGAGCGAGCCCTCGCCTTCATGGCCGCCTGCGGGATCGATCTCGGCGCGACCCCGCAGCTTCATCAGGTCGACGTGTGGACAAGCCACGAGGGGCTCCTGCTCGACTACGAGGAGGGCCTCACGCGGCGCGACTCCTTCACGGGCGACTGGTACGACTGCTCGGCCCACATGCTCTGGATCGGCGACCGCACGCGCGAGCCCGACGGCGCGCACGTCGAGTTCTTCTCGGGCGTGCACAACCCGATCGGGCTCAAGCTCGGGCCGTCCATCTCGGGAGACGAGCTGGTCGAGCTCTGCGACCGGCTCGATCCCGACCGCAGCCCCGGCCGGATCACGTTGATCGCGCGCCTCGGCGCCGACCGCGTCCGGGACCTGCTGCCACCTCTCCTGCGGGATGTCCGGGCATCGGGCCACCCGGTGGTCTGGACCTGCGACCCGATGCATGCGAACGGCTTCACCACAGCCGACGGCCGAAAGACGCGCCACTTCGACACGATCATGGCCGAGATCGAGGGCTTCTTCGCCGCCTGCCGCGCCGAGCACGTGTGGCCGGGAGGCGTGCACCTCGAGTACACGGGAGACGACGTCACCGAGTGCCTCGGCGGCGAGGGCGACCTCGCCGAGGAGCACCTCGACGCACGCTACGAGACGCTGTGCGACCCGCGCCTGAACGGTCGGCAGTCGCTCGATCTCGCCTTCCGGCTCGCCGAGCTGATGCGGCGCCCCTAGATGAGCGTCGACAGGCTCGCGATCGTCGGCACCGGGCTGATCGGGGCCTCTGTGGGGCTGGCCGCCCAGGCCGGCGGCACCCGCGTCGTCGGCTGGGACCCCGACCCCGCCGCGCTCGCGACGGCCGTCCGCGCCGGCGCGTGCTCGGGTGCCGGATCGCTCGGCGAGGCGCTCGACGGTCCCGAGCTCGTGGTTGTCGCAGCACCGGTGTCTGCCCTGCCGGCCAGGGTCGCCGAGGTGCTCGCCTCGACCGGTGACGAGGTGACAGTCACGGATGTCGGGTCGACCAAGACGACGGTCGTCGCGGCCGCCGGCGGGTCGCCGCGGTTCGTCGGCGGCCACCCGATCGCAGGCAAGGAGGTGCACGGCGCCGACCACGCAGC
>DASZLW010000451.1:0-3067 GCA_035552175.1 Gaiellaceae bacterium
CGTCGTGCGCGAGTTCGAGGTCGAATGCGACGAGGCGTACGTCTCGCTCTGGTGGGAGCGGTCGAAGACCCCTGCGTGGGGGCTCTTCGAGGGTCGCGATGCGACACCGCCCGACCTCGTCATCAATCCCGGCCGTCCCGATGAGCGTCACGTGCTCAAGGCGACGCGGCTCGTCCTCAAGCGGGGCGACGTCATTCGCGGCTCGAGCGGCGGCGGCGGAGGCTTCGGCCAGCCGTCGGAGCGCGATCCCGAGCTGGTGCGGACCGACGTGCGCGACGGGCAGCTCAGCCCCGAGGCGGCAAGCGAGCGCTACGGCACCGGAGGAGGGGGATCCTGATGGCCGACCTGATGGCCGACCCTTCCGGCGTCGCTGCGGCTGCTCGGATCGAGCGGCTGCGTGAGGCGGCCGCCCAGGCCGGTCTCGACGCGTACGTGGCGACCGCCGACGAGTCGATCGCCTACCTCACGGGCTTCAGGCCGCTGCAGCTCGAGCGGCTTTTTGCCGTCGTCGTACGGACCGGGGGCGGGGGCGGCGTCCTCGTGCCGAAGCTCGACCTCGGCCAGGTCGTGGACGCACCGGCAACGCTCGAGCGCGTGTCGTACGACGCGTCCTCGGACGGTCTCACGGAGCTGGCAGGCCTCCTGGGCGGCGGCGGGAAGATCGGCGTCGAGGAGAACCACATCGTGTTTGCCCGCTCGGCCGCTCTCGCCGGCCGCGGGCTCGAGCTCTCGCCCTCCGGCGGTGTCATCGCCGACCTGCGCGCGCGGAAGGATGAGGCCGAGGTCGAGGCGGTGCGCCGGGCGTGCTCGCTCGTCGAGCGGTCGTACGCCTACGCGTGGAACCTGCTGCGACCCGGGATCTCGGAACGGGAGCTGAACGTGAGGATCGAGGCCTTCCTGCGCGACGAGGGCGCCTCGACCTCGCACCCGCTCGTGCTGTTCGGCGCCAATGCCGCGAACCCTCACGCCGACCCGACCGAGACCGTTCTCGCCGTCGGCGACGTG
The DNA here is from genome assembly GCA_035552175.1 of Gaiellaceae bacterium. GTDB lineage: Bacteria > Actinomycetota > Thermoleophilia > Gaiellales > Gaiellaceae > PALSA-600. Next base: position 1,006 of record DASZLW010000451.1, read on the forward strand.
GTCTGCGCCGATATCTCCGCCTGCCTCGACGGCTACTGGGGCGACCTCACGCGCTGCGCAACGGTGGGGCCGCCGCTCGAGTGGGCGCGCGAGGTGTGGGCCCTCGTACGCGCCGCCCAGGCCGCGGCGATCGCCGTCTGCGTCCCCGGCAGGGCCGCCCGCGATGTCGAGCTTGCCGAGCGCGAGATCCTCGAGACCCGTCCCGACCTCGGCGAGGTGCTCCACGGTGCCGGGCATGCAATCGGCCTCGCGATCCACGAGCCGCCGTTCCTCGTTCCGCGAGATTCGACCACGCTCGCTCCCGGGATGATCTTCACGGTCGAGCCCGGCCTCTACCGCGCGGGCCTCGGCGGAATACGGCTCGAGGACGACGTGGTCGTGCGCGATGGTGCACCCGAGTTCCTCTCGACGCTTCCGCTCGAGCTCGTCGAGCTCCCGACGTAACGGACTTCTCCCCCCGAGCCTTTTCCCACGTACAAGGAGGCAGTAGTGAAAGAGAAGAGAATCATCGGCCGCAGCGAGAGCCGCCTGCTGCTCGCCGGAGTGTGCGTCGGTCTCCTGGCCGTCTGCTCGATCGGAGGTGCGAGCGCCAGGCCCGATCGCACCGCGACGCAGCAGGGGAAAGTCAAGGCCGTCGCGTTCTTCGGCTTCGCCGCTGCAAACTCGTTCGCCCAGGCGACCTGGGCCGGAGTGAAGCAGGCCGCGAAGCAGGCGGGTGTGACCGCGAAGTTCTTCGACCCGAACTTCAACGCCCAGACGCAGGTCTCGCAGATCCAGGATGCGATCACGTCCGGGCAGTACCAGGCATTCGTCGTCCAGGCCAATGACGGCAACTCGGTGATCCCCGCGATCGAGCAGGCCGTGAAGGCGCACATTCCGGTCGTCGCCGAGTTCACCCCGATCGGTAGCAACTACGCGTCGATCAAGCCGCCGATCGCCGGCGTGACGTTCGTCGGCGAGGCGCCGGTGCACAACGGCACGGAGCTCGGCGCGCTCGGAATCGCCGCGTGCAAGGGGATGAACCCGTGCAACGTGGCCTACCTCGAGGGCTTCAAGTCGCTCCCGCTCGACAACGCGCGCACCGCGGCGGTCAAGAAGGAGCTCGCAACCGCAAGCAACGTGAAGCTCGTCGCGGACGTTCAGGGTGGCTACACGCAGGCATCCGGGCTTCAGGCCGCCCAGGATGTGCTTCAGGCCCATTCCGACGTCAACGTCATGATCGGATCGTCGCAGGCGATCGAGGGCGCGCAGCAGGCCGTGAAGAAGGCCGGCGACACCGGGAAGATCAAGCTGATCGGCAACGGAGGCTCGTGCCAGGCCGTGGCCGGAGTCAAGTCGGGTGCGTGGTTCGCGACCTATGCGCTTCCGGAGACGACCTCGGGCTTCAAGGCGACCCAGTTCGCGATCGAGGCCGGCGACGGCAAGAAGGTGCCGGTCAGCTTCAACGTCGACACCCTCACGAACCCGCTCCTGACGAAGGCGGTCCTCGACAAGACGCACTTCAAGGCGCAGTACTGCGACTGAGCTGAATCTCGTCGATCTGGATGACGACGGGCGCAGCAACGGTTGAACACGAGGGGGCGCGCGGCGGCGCGCGCCCCCTCGTGGAGGTGCGCGGGATCTCGAAGCGCTTCGGCGGCGTCCAGGCACTCGACGGAGTGTCGGTCGCGATCCAGGCAGGCAGCGTGCACGGCCTCGTGGGAGAGAACGGCGCCGGGAAGTCGACTCTCGCGAAGGTGATCGGCGGCGTCTACCGCCCCGACGAGGGCGAGCTGCTCGTGGATGGGCGCCAGCTCTCGTTCAACGCGCCGCGGGACGCACTCGAGACCGGTATCGCGACGATCGCGCAAGAGATCGCACTCGTGCCCGCGCGGACCGTGCTCGAGAACGTCATGCTCGGAATCGAGTCGAACACTGCCGGCGTGCTGCGATCGCGCGAGCTCCGCCACCGCTTCGACGAGCTCAACGAGCAGACCGGGTTTCGCCTCGACGCGCAAGCCGTCGTCCGCACGCTCCGTACCGCAGACCAGCAGAAGGTCGAGATCCTCCGTGCGATCGCCCG
>DASZLW010000452.1:0-7373 GCA_035552175.1 Gaiellaceae bacterium
CGCCCTTCCCGACGACGGGCCGGTCGGCGGAGATCGCCCACAACCGCTCCGCCTGGTCACGTGTCGAGAGGCGGACCTGAGCCGGCTGCACGTCGGCCCCACGGGGCCCCGCAGCACGGATCTCCTCTTTCAGACGTTCGAAAATGGCGGCGACGTCCGCCCGCTCCTCGGCCATCGGCGAAGTGTAGGCACGCCTGATTACGGAGCGGTAAGCACGAAGCCTCGAAGCTGGGGCCTCTGCTAACCGACCGTCAGCCGGGAGAGAAGAAACAGGGAGCGGTACGGCGCGGGCGTCAGAGCCCGGCGACGACGGCCTGCGCGTGCCCGAAGTCGACACCGGTCGACTCCCGGTAGCGCGCGATCGCCTCTCTCGTCTTTCCCGCCCGCACGAGATCGACCACGTCCTGCGCCACCGGGGGACTCGTCGGGACGATGGTCGGAGCGACCCATCGCCACGTACCGGAGCCCCTCCACCCGCGGAGGCTCTCCTCGATCCAGTCGAGGCGCTTCTCGATGCGTTCGATCGCAGTCGTGACGTCGTCGTCCATGCCGAGGCTCCTCTCGGCGGGAAGGTCGCCGCGATCACACGAGCGCGCTCCACGGGTGGTCGTTTCGCGGGTCTCGGGGTCGCCACCGCCGCGAAGCAATAGGCTTGCGCGGTGCCGCCGAACCTCCAGCGCTTCCTGCCGATCATCCTGATCGCCTTCGTGCTCCTCTTCATCCTTCCGGCCGTCTTCCGCAAGTCGACCTCGAAGGGCCCGAGCTCGAGCACCCTCTCGACCGAGACGATCGCCGCGATGACGCTCGTCGACCGGGACGAGAAGCTGTTCATCGCAGGGCACAAGGACTACACGTCGCACGTTGCCGACCTGCTCGGGCTCTCCCCGGCGCTCGGCCAGGATCTCTCCGACGGCGTCGGCGTGAACCTCGACGTCTCGACCGACGGGAAGACGTACTACGCCCAGGTGACGAGCACCGTCCTCGGCATGGTCAGGAGCCGCACGGGGGCGAAGGAGATCGCGAACGGCTGCCTCGTGATCAAGTCCGGCTCCGGGGTCGCCTGCCCCACGAAGCCGGCGGCCAAGACGACGGCATCGACCACGGCCTCCACGAGCACCACGACCACTACGACCACCGGCTGAGCCGGCCGGATCGATGGCAGACCCGGCGGGCCCGAACCTCGAGCTCCGCCCGCGTTTTTCGGCGTTGCGGCGAGCGCGGGAGCCCCGGGCGGGCGTATCCTGAACGCATGACAGTCGCACTCGAGATCGTGGTGATCGCAGTCACGGCGCTCACCGCCCTCGTCGTCGTCGGCCTCTTCATCTGGGGCGCGGTCAAGGACGGCGAGGACAACGACGCGATCCAGGCGCGCATCGTCAGGCGCCGCTGGCCGCGCCGCACCTGATCCGCCTCGTCGACCCACTGCGACGCCGGCCGGGCCGGTGCGCCTACGATTGAGCCGATGCTCGGAATCACCGCACTCACCCTGGTGATCGTGATCCCGCTCGTCGTTGCCTGGCCGATCGCCGGATACGTCGTCTACCTCGTGTGGCGGCACGGCAAGCGACACGACGAGCGCGAGCGGCTCGAACGCGAGCAGCAGCTCGCGGCCGGCCACACATCCCCGTAACGACCGCGGCGTACGATCGCTCCTTGGTCGGGATCGCGCTGCTCACGCTCGTCCCCGGTGCGCTCGGCGGCAGCGAATCGGCGGCGCGCGAGCTCCTGCGCGCACTCGCCCGCGGCGGGACGCTTCCCTACCGCGCCTACCTCCCGTCCGTCGCGCCCGACGCGGCTGAAGGCCTCCCGTCCGAGGTCGTCCCGGAGTACCGGCGCGCGACGACGATCCCCGGACGCCTGGGCGCGATGGCCTATGCCGCGCTACGACCCGCCCCGCTGACGCGGCGGCTCGAGGCGGCCGATGCGGTCCACTTCCCGCTCACGCTGCGCATCCCGCCCGTCCCGGCGCCGAGTGCGATCACGCTCCACGACGTCCAGCACCTCGACCTGCCGCAGCTCTTCTCGCGCGGAGAGCGCGCCTTCCGGGCACTTGCCTACCGCCGCTCCGCTCGCTCTGCCCGGATCGTGATCGTCCCGAGCGCGTTCGTGCGCGACCGCGCGATCGCCACGCTCGGCCTCGACGTCGGGAAGCTGCGGGTGATCCACCACGGCATCGACCACGCCCGCTTCTCGCCCACCGGCGAGCCGCGAGAGCCGTTCCTCCTCTATCCCGCCCGCCGCTGGCCGCACAAGAACCACGACCGGCTGTACGAGGCGCTCGCGCTGCTCCGCCGCGACCGGCCCGACCTCCGCCTCGTGCTCACAGGCGGAGGGAGCCCGGGCACGACGCCGCCCGGCGTCGAGGTGCGGGGAGCCGTCCCGGAGGCCGAGCTCGTCTCGCTCTACCGGCGTGCCGCCGCGGTCGTCTTCCCCTCGCTGTACGAGGGCTTCGGACAGCCGCCGCTCGAGGCGATGGCCTGCGGGTGTCCCGTCGCCGTCTCGAACGCCGCCTCGCTTCCCGAAATCTGCGGCGACGCCGCCCGCTACTTCGACCCGAAGAGCCCGCAGGCGATCGCCGCCGCAGTCGCGGATGTGCTCGCCGAGCCGGAGCCGTGGATCGAGAGAGGCCTCGCCCGCGCGGCCGGGTTCACCTGGGAGGCCTCGGCCGGGGCCCACGAGGCCGTCTACCGCGAGCTCCTCGCGTAGCCTGACCGCGCATGTGCGGCATCTGCGGGCTGCTCTCGAACGATGCGGCCGACCCGAGCCTCGTCGAGGCGATGAACGCCGCGATCGTCCATCGCGGCCCCGACCACGGCGCCGTCGCCGACTACGGCCGTTGCGTGCTCGGCTACCGCCGCCTTTCGATCATCGATCTCCAGACGGGCGACCAGCCCGTCGCGAGCGAGCGCGGGAACGCCGTGGCGGTCTTCAACGGCGAGCTCTACAACTTCCGCGAGCTACGCCGCGACCTGGAGGCGAGAGGCCACCGGATCCGCGGAAGCGGCGACTCGCCGCTCATCCCACACGCCTACGAGGAATGGGGCCTCGGCTTCGTCGAGCGGCTCGAAGGGATGTTCGCGATCGCCCTCTGGGATCGCGAGGCCGAACGGCTCGTGCTCGCCCGCGACCGGCTCGGGAAGAAACCGCTCCTCTACGCGCAGCTCCCCGACGGCTCGCTCGCGTTCGCCTCCGAGACGAAGGCACTCCTACGCCTGCCTGCCCTGCCGCGCAAGCTCGACCTCCAGCAGCTCGACGCCTACCTCGCGCTCCAGTACGTCCCGCGCTCCGGGCTCGAGGCGGTCGAGAAGGTTCCACCGGCATCGTTCGCGGTCGCCGAGAAGGGCACGCTCAGGATCGAGCGTTACTGGCGCCCCGCACCGGCCGCGGGCTCGAGCTCGGAGGAGGAATGGGTCGAGCGCGTTCGCCACGAGGTCACGGCAGCCGTGCGCCGTCGCCTGGTGGCGGACGTCCCGCTCGGCGCTCTGCTCTCGGGCGGGCTCGACTCGTCCGTCGTCGTCGCGGCGATGGCCGCCGCCTCGACCGAGCCCGTCCGCACGTTCACGATCGGGTTCCCGGACGAGCGCTACGACGAACGACCTCACGCGCGCGCCGTCGCCGCGCGGTTCGGCACCGAGCACGTCGAGCTCGAGCCGGATCCCGGGCCGGACCTCCTCGATCGCTTCACCGAGGCCTTCGACGAGCCGTTCGGCGACGAGGCTGGGCTGCCGATGCTGCTCGTGTGCGAGGAGACGCGGCGCCACGTCACCGTCGCGCTCGTCGGAGACGGCGGCGACGAGTCCTTCGGCGGGTACGAGCGCTACCGGGCCCATGCGCTGGCCGGGCGAATCCCGCGCCCGGCGGCACTCGCCGGGGCCGCCGCACTCGGCGCCGTTCCGGCCGCACGCCGCGAGCCGCGCTCGGCGCTCTTCCGTGCCCGCCGCTTCCTGGACGTCGCGGCGCAGCCGGGCCCGGCGCGCTACGCCCGGCTGATGGAGGTCTTCCCGCTCGAGCTCCGGCGGCGGCTCTGGACCGACGGTGCCCGTGCGCAGGCCGCAGAGACGCTCCTGCCCCACGATCCCGACCTGCGGATCGTCGACATCGAGTCGTACCTCCCGGGCGACCTGCTCCCGAAGAGCGACCTCGCCTCGATGTCCGTCTCCCTGGAGCTCCGCGCGCCGCTCATCGACCACCACGTCGTCGAGCTCGGCCTCGCTCTCCCCCCGTCGCTCGCATCCGGGAAGGAGGCGCTCGAACGAGCCTTCGCCCGCGATCTCCCCACGGAGACCGTCACCCGCTCGAAGACCGGCTTCGGCGTCCCTCTCGATCGCTGGTTCCGGCAGGACCTGCGCGACACGGCCGCAGAGCTCCTGCTCGGGGGCGAGGATCGCGGCCTCTTCCACCGGGCCGAGCTGAAGCGCCTCCTCGAGGAGCACACGAGCCGGAGCGCCGACCACGGCCACCGGCTCTTCTGCCTGTGCACGCTCGAGCTCTGGCAGCGCCGCTACATCGACTGACCGGACGGGTCGGCTGACCGGACGGCCTGTGCAGGCCTCGGGGCCGTCTACGCAGCGGCCGGAACGAGGGCGAGCGCGTCTCGGTCGCGAACCTCGAGCCAGTGCCGGTAGACCTCCTCGGTACGCTCGGTGCAGCGCACCTCGGGAAAGCGTTCGATCGCCCGGCGCCTCGCCTCGATCCCGAGCGCCACCGCTCGGGCCGGATCGGCGGCGAGAGCGAGCATCGCCCCGGCGAGCGCGTCGGCGTCGCCCGGAGGGACGAGCAGACCGGTCTCTCCCTCGCGCACGAGATCCTCGAGACCGCCGATCGACGCCGCGATCACGGGCCGGGCTCGCTCCATCGCCTCGAGTGCCACCATGCCGAAGCCCTCGCCGAGCGACGGGACGACGACCGCCAGCGACTCCTCGACCGCACGCTGGACCGGGTTGACGTGCCCGAGGAAGCGCACGGCGCCGGTCAATCCGAGCTCGCGGGAGAGATCCTTCAGCCCGTGCTCGAGAACGCCGCGCCCTGCGATGTCGAGCGTCACGTCGGGCCGAGCGTCGAGCACCTTGCGGAACGCGCGCAACAGGACGACGTGCCCCTTGATCGGGATCAGGCGACCGATGCAGAGGAACCGCGGCGCCGCGGCCGCGTACGGCTGGGGCTCCGACCCGGCGGCGATCCCGTAGTGGACGATCTCGAAGTCCGGCTCGACGAAACCCTCCGTATCGGATAGGTATCGCGCGAGGCCGCGCGAGATCGCGATCTGCCGGTGCGCGAGCGCGCCGATCGTCCGGTCGCCGAGCGCGAAGATCTGGCCCTCGCGGAACTCGTTGAACCCGTGCTTGGTCGAGATCCGCACGGGAATCCGCGCGACCGTCCCGGCCGTCTGCCCGTACGCGTCAGCGTGGACGAGATGCGTGTGCAGGATCGTCGGGCGGTGGTTCAGGAGGTAGGAGAGGACGCGCATGAACGTACCGGGGTCGACGTCCGTCTTCATCTCGATCCCGTCGACCGGCACCCCGCCTGCCTCGAGCGCACGAGCGAACTCCCACGCCCCGGGCTCCTGCTCGTGGAGCATCAGGAACCGGATGTCCCAGCCGCGCTCCTTGAGTGCCGGCAGGAGCTGGAGCAGGTGCGCCTCGGAGCCCGAGATGCCCGCGACCTTCTGCACGTGGAGGACGATCACCCTGAAAGCGTAGAGGCTTGGGGCTACAGGAAGTCGAGGTCGCCGAGCTCGAAGTGCGGAGCCGCGGGCAGCGGGACCCGGGGATCGAGCGACTTCCCGACGACGGTGAACGTCTTCGGTGTCGGAACGAACCCGGAGAGGATGTAGCGGTTCCGCTCCGAGCGAGGAGGCGCCGCCAGGATCACCGGCCCGCCCCCCGCCGAGGCGGCATCCCGGATCAGGTCACCGGCCGCCACCGCGACGACGCCCATGCCGCGCCACCGCCCACTGACGGCGTATCCCTCTTCGACGAGGCATGTGTAGGTGCCGGGGCCGTCCGCGAACCGCCAGTTGAGCCATGCCCCGTCGCGCAGCACCCGGTCGCCGGTCACGGGCTGCCGGGGCTCGGGAGGGTCGCCCTCGAACCGCTTCACCGGCCGCGTCCACGTGCTCCCCCGGAGGATCTTCGCCCGCGCCCAGGCGCGGATCGGCTCGAGCCGGCTCCAGCCGAGAGGGCCGGCGAGGATCGGGGTCGACGCGGCGTTCGTCACGCTCAGGAGGAGCGGGATCCCGAGCTCTCCGGCACGCCGTTCCTGCTCGGCCATCAGGGCCGCGAACACGCCGCGGCCCCTGAAGGCGGGGTCGGTCGCGAGCCGCACCGCCATCCCGATCTCGACCTGCTCGCCGGCGATCGACATGCGGGCGAAGCTGAGCGCCGTCGTCCCGATCGTCGTCCCGTCCTCCTCGGCGAGCAGCACGCTCGCCCGACGGACGGGATTGCGCTCGTAGAACCAGGCGAGATCCTCCTCGTCCGGACGCTTCCCCCACACGCGGCCCATGAGGCCGGCGACGTCCGTGCGCCGCGACGAGTCGTACTCGACGACCCGCACGACGACCTACCGGGTCGAGGTGCCGAGCGCCTGGTTGAAGAGCCGACGCGCGTGCGTCCCCGCGACGGTGTCCTTCACCGAGATCAGGTCGCACGCGCCCGAGAGGACGAGGTCGAACGTGCGCGCAGGGTACGGCTCGACGTTGTAGCGGCCGAGCCGGAACGGGTTCGTGCCTGTCCCGTTCGCCCGCGAGATCGACGTGAACGCGATCTCGTAGCCCGCCTGCTTGAGGATGCTCTCGTGCACCGGGTGAAAGTGCGCCTCCGACCCCTTGACGTAGGCGTACGCACGCACCGGCCTCCCGAGCTGCTCCTCGAGCTTGAGCTTCGAGACGGCGATCTCGCGCACCGACTCGTCGAGCGTGACCTCTGCGAGCGGCCGATGGGCGATCCCGTGCGACTCGACCCGCACCCCACCCGCGTCGAGCTCGCGCATCAGGCCCCAGTCGAGCGTCCGGTTGCGCATCCCCCGCTCGACGAGCCGCGCCTCGTGCGGCAGCGGCGTCTCGTCCTCCATGTACGCGACGGGGATGAAGATGACCGCCGTGTAGTCGTACTTCGCGAGGACAGGGAGGGCATTCTCGAGCGTGTCCCGGTAACCGTCGTCGAACGTGATCAACACGGCCTTCTCGGGCAGCGGCTTGCCGATCGTGTAGTGGTCGAGGACGGCGTCGAGGTCGACGACGTTGTAGCCGAGCTCCCCGAGCCGGTTCAGCTGCTCGTCGAACTTCGCCACCGGCACCGTCGTCGGGTTGTCCGGGAGGTCGTTGACCTTGTGGTACATCAGGATGCTGAGCGTCTTCGTCTCGTCCGGACGCA
>DASZLW010000453.1:0-8543 GCA_035552175.1 Gaiellaceae bacterium
CCAGAAGCAGGCCCCTCGGGGTACCGCCCATCCTGACTTCAGACAGGCTCACCCGCAATAGGCCGAGTGGACTATTTTCCGTCGCCGCCACGCGAGCCGCCTATCGGCGGGCGGGCACGCTCTACACGGCGTACGCGCGCAGCACGCTGCGGGGAGCCGCGCGATCCAGCTGGACCGTGATCAGAGCCTTCACGATCTGCGAATCGTCCTCCCACGCGATCTTGTTCAGCGCGTCGGTGACGAGCTTCGCGAGGTTGTCGTAGTCGACCTGGTGGGCGGTGCGGCGGTAACACTCGAGCTCGATCCGCACCGGCCACTCGTAGGGCCGGAGCCTGGCCGCGATCGCGATCCACTTCCACCGATCCTCGGCGTCGGAGACCCGCTTCGTCGGGAACACACGCCTGGTGTACGTGTTCACTCGAGGCCGCATCTTCGGGATCGGGTTCCCCTCGAGCGTCAGCTCGAAGAGGAGCGTCCCGGCAGGCTGGCGCGCCTTCACTTTTCCTGGCCGCTGAGATGAATGAGCAAGAGAGCCGCGCCCCAGACGACGACGGCGACCACCATGCACACGATCAGGAAGATCAGGAGCCCGGTGCTGTGCTGCTGCGCTCCGATCACGGCTGCCTGATCTGGCTGATCACGAAGACGACGCTGCGACCGCCGACGTCGAGCTTGACGGCGACGGTCGCTTCGTCGTAGACGACCCGGCCCGCGCACAGCCTGCGCGTCGAGTTCGTGATCCGGACCACGCGGCCACGGCCACGAGGCGTCTCGACGACAGAGCCGAACGCGAGCGGCTCGATCATGCGGCGGCGTGGCTCCTCTCACGCATGTCGCGGAGCAGCGAGCCGTGCCGCTGCTGGATGTCGGCGAGCGCGCGCCCGGTCGCTTTCGTCAGTCCGACCGCCCGGCAGAACGTGTCTCTGGGGCTGCAGATCGCTTCCCCGATCCCGATCTCGGGGCCGTCGAACTCGCTGATCCGGACGACGGTGCGCCCGCCCTCCGTCGCGATCCCGAGTCCCCGTTTCCGGAGCATGTAGACCGGCGCGAGCGTCGAGCTCTCCGCGACGAGCAGCGTGCGCCCGTCATCGAGCCTCGGCCAGCGGTCGAACATCGCGAGCCGCTCGTGCTGGACGGCGACCTTCAGGCCGAGCTCACGCAGCTCGGCGAGCACCGCGACCGCGGCGCTGGGGTGCTTCCCCATCGTTCTCCTCTCGTTTCGTTGTTCGGGAGTCAGCAGGCATAGCCAGACCACTCCCCTCTGCGACCGTCGAGGAGCATCTGCGCCCCGGCGATCGCCTGACCGAGCGGCGAGTACCAATCCCTCGCACTCGAAGGCACGAGCATCCCGCGAGACCGCGCATCAGCGATCGCCTCGTCGATGATCCCGTAGAACGTGCCGGACATGAACTGCAGCCAGCCGCCGGCGCCGGAGCCGGACGAGCTGGGCACCCATCTGCCCCACCCGCCTTCCGATCCTTGCTGGGAGCAGCTGCGCTCCCACGAGGCCGTTCCGGCGCCGAAGAAGCGCCCGACATCGTTCACCGACGACAGCCAGTCCGCGGGGATCGACTGCAGCGTCCGCACCTGCCGGTTCAGCACCCTGATCCGGCGGTCGAGTAGCTCGACCGCTCCGAACAGCTTGCGCTGGCCGGTCGGGGATGACGCTTGCTTGCGGTGATGCTCGAAGAACCTGATCACGTCGTGGGCGTGCCGCATCCGGCTCGGCGAGGCTTTCGCCTGGGCCGCGGCCGCCACGATCAACGAGAGAACGAGAACGATCTGTAGGAAACGCATGAGCCTCCAGGTCGCGTGACAGGACAGACGGCTTGGACTCCGTCTGCACGAGGGGCCGAGCCGAAGCTCGGGCGCTCGACGGTTTCACGTGCAATCCCGTCCGGAGCTCGACCAGCCAGACGACGACGGCGAACAGGCAGCCCTCGGCGACGAGCAACCCGATGCAGCCGGTCAGGCCGGGCATCAGGCCGGAACCTGCTCGGGCTCGGGCACCGTCTCCCGCTCGGGCGCCTCTGCAGGCTCCCGCTGCGGCACGGGCTCGGTCTCGGGCGAGACCTCGATCTCGCGGATCGGATCACCCAGATCCATCGCTTCACCTCCTCCAGTTGTCGTACCGGGTCAAGAGCTGGAAGTCGGGCGGGTAGCTGCCGCTCGTCACGAGCACGCTCGCGTTCGAGATCCAGACGCGCAGCGTGCTGCCGGCGCGGCTGCAGAGCAGCACCGGGCCGTACTTCCCGAGCGTGTCGGTGCACTGCACCGCCGAGCCGCTGAGCATCAGTGTCTGCCCGGCTGCGATCCCGACATCCATGCCAGTCGCCGCGCTGCTCGCACCCGCGAGCACGAGCGCCGCCACGACCCCACCCATCATCCGCTTCATCAGGCCTCCTTATCGGTCAGACTGCGCTCATGCGCCCGATGCGCGAGAGCAACGCCAGGTCGACCGACGCCCGGATGCACCGGGTCGTCGGCCGCTTCTACTACGCGAACCGCCGGGACTTCCTCGCGCCCGGAATCGTCGTCTGGCTGCGCGGACGCAACCGCCGCGTCATCGCCTTGCCGCGGCGGTAAGCGGTCGAGCGCCATCTAGGCGACAGCCTCCCAGCCGCAACCGGCGGCGCACCACGCCTCGCCGTAGCCGGCCTCCTCGTCGTAGCACCACTCGACTTGCGCGCCGCACTCCGGACAGGTCGGCTCGGTGCGCTCGCCGGCGGCGGGGTCGAGCGAGACGATCGGCGAGCTGTCGGCGATCCGCTCGACCGGAGCCCGTGCCGGACGCGGGACGCGCTTGCTGCCCTTCGACACCCGCAGCCGGCTCACACGGGCACCGCGACCGTGATCGTGAGCACCAGTTGGTCGGCGATCATGACCACGTGGGATCCGAGGACGATCGCTCCCTCCGGCAGCTCGAACTGGCGGTACTCGCCCTCGTGCTCGCCCGATTTGTATTGCTCGACCCGGATCTTCTCGACCCGGTACTTCGTCGGCTTGCTCACTGGACGACCGAGAACGAGAAGTCGCGGAGCGTGTCGCGGACAGTGGTCTCGGGCAGCGTCTCGATGTTCTCGATGACCTTCAGCTTGTGCTTCCGCTCGACCCACTCCTGGCCGGTGCCGTCGGCCTGATGCACCGGGAAGGCGATCTGCACGACCATCGCCTTCACCCGGGCGAGCACCATCCCGCCGACCGGGTCGATCAGCTGCACGATCACGTGCTTCTTCTGGTAGAGCTCGTGGTGCCGGGTCGCCAGATCACCACTCAGGGTGAACGTCGAGATCAGCGGCTCGGGCGTGACCTCCTCGTCGTTGTTGGGGTCGACGACCTCGAAGCTCAACTGCTGGCCGACGACGGTCTGGACTGACATCGCTACCTCCCTCGGACTTCGGCCCGGGCGGCGCCCTGGGCGATCGTGCGACGGCCTGTGGCCGTGGACAGAACCTCTGCGACCTGCGGGAGCCTGGCGCGTAGATCGGACGTTTCAGGGACCGCCGTCCGACCCCGCTGCCAACCTTCTCGAGTCGCGCGGGGGGGCCACCGGGCGACGAACGTCTGTCCGCACGCGTCCGTACGGTTCGCCTTATGGCGAGCGACACTCAGGAGCGTCTCAGACGGCTTGCGGAGCGGGCTCAGGGCCCCGACCCGGAGACCTGGCGGCCCGACCAGCCGGATGTCCGACACCCGAACCCGCTCGCCGGGCTCGTCGTGCGGATCAAGGCCGGCCCCGTTCACCCGGAATACGGGCCGTCCCAGATCGCCGAGATTCAGGACGCGAACGACCAGATGTGGGACGTCTTCCTCTTCGGGCGGATGCTCTCCGAGGCGTTCGACCAGACGCAGGTCGGGGCGTACCGACCTGGCGACCTGGTCGCGATCCACTTCCTCGGCAAGCAGCCGAAGAAGCACGCCGCCGGCACCTACAACTCCTACCGCGTCGTCGGCGAGCCTGCCGATCCGTCTGCCGCGCAGCCGCCCGCGTTCGGCGAGCGCCCGTCCGGCGCGGCACCGCTCGAGCAGCCCCACGAGCCGGCGCCGAGCCCGTACGTGCCGCCGTGGCCCGACCCGGAGCCGATCGTCGTAGCCGAGAGAGCCGCCCGCGCTGCCGCGGCCGAAGCCGCGGCGACCGAGCCGGTCGTCTGCGAGGCCTGCCTGATGGCGAACGGGTTCCACAAGGCCGGCTGCCCGAAGGAAGACGAGATCCCGTTCTAGCGTCACCTCGTCGTCTCGACGAGCGTGAGCCGCTGAACGAGATGGAGCGCAATCAGGCCGTAACCCTCAGCGGCCTGCTTGCGTCGCTCCAGGTCCGGTTCCTCGTCCTCCCAGCCCCAGTCGTGGTCGAGCGACTGCAGCGTGTCGCAGCCGGAGCATGAGCCGTAGTAGGTGTGCGTCGCCCAGTACGTGCTGGGCTGGTAGCCGCTCGCGCCGATGACGAAGAGCAGCGTGCCTTGGTATTCGCCGTCGTCGATCTCGTGGATGCGCTCGGGGTCGGGCGTCTCGTCGTCGCTCTCGTCGCGAACGAGCTCGACGACGTCCTTGACGATCTGCGCGTAGCTCTCGGGCTTCGTCGTCGCGTACCGCTCGACAAGCGCCGGCTGGGCTGCGATGAACCTGTCGACGAACTCCTGGATCACACGCTCCACCCGTTCCAAATCACAGGAATCACAGGAAGTCCATCCCGGTCGACGCGAACGTCGTGTCAGCGGCGAGGATCGGGAGGCCGTGCGTGTCGAGCTCGTACTCGGCCTCCTGCTCGCTCATCCCGAACCGCTCGACGCCGAGGGCGATCAGCCGCCGGCGCTGATCGGCGGTGATCCGGCTCGCGTCGAGGAGGTAGACGTCCTGGGTGCCGACGCCGGGAAGCTCGGCGCGGTGCGGCAGCGCCCAGCGTTCGCGCACCGGCACGGTCGTGGAGCCGTAGACGCGGATGAAGTCGGCGACGCGCTCGGGCGGGCCGTGCACGGTGACGGTCGAGCCGGTCATTCAGACGCCGCGAGGGGCGCCCAGCCCGGTCGCCGGTTGCCCCTCCGCGCTTCTCGCTGGCCTGGCGAGCCTCCGCTCAGCGCCGTCGACCGTCGTCGTCGGCAGGCCGGGGGAGCTTGGCGGGCGCCCTGCGCCCTGAACGAACAAGACGAGCCTGCAGCCGCACTCGACGCAGTAGACCGCCGCGAAGCCGCGCAGCTCGTCGCAGCGTGGGCAGGTTCTGAGCGCAGAACTCGGCAGCGCCACGACTGGCAGCTTCACGGGGGGAAACCTCCTTGGTTGGCGCCTCGGGCGCCCTTGGACAGACAGGAGCCGCGATTCTGCACCATCCGGCTCGCTCGCGCAACTTTGCACTTTTTGCAGGGAACTTCAACCACGCTGCGGACTACTCTTCTCCTAATGTCGAGCGAGCGAACGAGGCGCCTGTTCGACGACCTCCCGAGCGCACTCGCGGTGCCTCGAATCTCGGGGCAGCTGCGAATCTCGGCGAAGCTCGACTGGGGCCATCTCACCGAGCCACTGCGGATCGACGAGTTCCGGGTGCCGGCGCACGCACTCAGCGCGCTGCCGCGACGGGTGATGCCGCCCGTCGACGTCGACGAGTCGATCTGGGCTGCCGCGAGCGCGCTCGGGATCGCCGAGGGCCACGCGCTGCTTGTCGCCGAGTACCACTGCCGCGACGCGGGCGGGATCCCGGTCCTGCGCTGGGTCGACGTGGGCTGGTCGCTCGACAGCGGCCGCGAGCCGAGCTAGGCCAGGATCGCGACGGCGACCGCGGGCGGGCAGCCGCGATCGGCGAGCTCGACGGCCCGGTGGAGGTCGACAGTGTGGTCGCGAGCGAGCACGTCCGCCTCCTCATAGGCGTAGCCGGCGTCGAGGAGCGTCTTCATCCGCCAGTTCGTGACCCGCACCGACTCCGGCAGGACGCCGGTTTCGTCTTCCTCGACGACGCTCATGGCGTCGCTTTCGGGATGGCGGTGTCGGTTGCCTTCTGTCCGAGAAGCTGGGTGACCGCGGCGCCGGCGATCGCGGGATGCAGGTCCTGGTTCGTCGCGATGGCGGCGAGCGCCCGGATCCGGTGCGTCTGCACCCAGGCAACGAGGACGGTCGCGATGGTGGTGATGCTGCCGACGAGTGCGAGGAGCGCGACCTGCTGGACGTTCGACAGCGTCACGCCGAAGGCGACGAGCACCGAGATCAGGTTGGCGGCGAGGCTACCGACGAGGGCTGTGACGGTCGGCTTCACGGAGTCGGCAGCTGGAGGACGACGGAGTAGGGGGCGTCGGCGTAGCGGGCGTGCCAGTCGGCCTCCGCCGAGAGCATCCCGTAGGAGGGGTCGCCCGGGCCGCCCATGTTCACGACCTGCCAGTCGGAGCCGACCCGCTTGTGGAGGATCGTGACGTGGACGCCGGCGGGATGGTCCGGGCCGACGAAGACGACGGGGTCGCCCGGCTGAGCGACGGCGAACGTGATCGGCTTGAGCTTCAGGATCTCCCCCGTCGCGCCGTCGCCCGTGAAGATCGGGTGCTTCAGGCCGGCGTGGTGGCCGACGCCGATGAAGTGCTGGGAGCAGTCGCAGCTGTAGACGATCGAGCCGTCCCAGCGCAGCGGCGCGACGCGCCAGTAGCCGCGCTCGCCGGGCCCATCCCCGAGCGCCTCGGTGTAACGGAAGAGCGAGGAGTGCTGGACGGTCAGCTCAGCTGTCGTCACGAACTCCGTCCGGGGTTGCGAGGCGGCGACGAGCGCTGCGTGCTCCTCGGTGAGGAGCCGGACGCCGTCGGCGTCGAAGAAGCCGAGGGCGGCGAGCTTCGCGTGGGTGAGAGGCCCGTACACCCGGTCGACGTGGAGGCCTTCGACCTGCTGGAAGTGGCCGACGAGTTGCACCTTCGCCGGGCCCATCTCGTCGGTCATCGCGAGCGACTTCACGCTGATGCTGCGCCCGACAGCCCATTTCCGGAGCGCCCTCGCGACAGCGAGCACGTCCGAGCCGACGTCGTCGAGGTGGAGCTCGCGGACGAACGGAGGGCCGGCGGTCATGGCCCGTCTATCGGCCTCGCGATAGGCGAAGCATGCGAGACGGCAAGACGCCGATCCTCTTCCACTCGAACAGCCCCTGGGTCGGCTCCGGCTACGGCAAGCAGACGAAGCTGTTCAGCCAGCGGATCCGGGAGCGGCTCGACCATCCGGTCGCGATCTCCTCCTACTACGGCCTCCGCGGCGCTCGCCTCGAGATGAACGGGATCCCCGTCTACCCGCGAGGGATCGACGCCTACGGCAACGACGTGCTCGAGCACCACGCGACCGCCTTCTTCGGGAAGCGAAAGGCCGGCCTCGTCATCCCGGTCACCGACATCTGGGTGCTCCGCCCCGATGTCCTGCGCCGGCTGAACGTCGCCGCGTGGACGCCGGTCGACCACGAGCCACTGCAGCCGCCGACCAGGGACGCGCTCAGCAAGACCGGCACCGTGCCGATCGCGATGAGCCGCTTCGCCGAGCGCATGTTCGAGGACGCCGACCTCGAGTCGGTCTACGTGCCCCACGGCGTCGACACGACGATCTTCCGTCCGCTCGACCGTCGCGAGTCGCGCAAGGCGGTCGGGCTGCCAGAGCAGGCGTTCGTCGTCGCGGTCGTCGCCGCGAACCAGGGGAAGCGGAAGGGCTACCCGGAGGCGATCCGCGCGTTCGCGCGCTTCCGCGCCGACCATCCGGACGCCGTCCTCTACCTCCACACCTGGCTCGGGCCCCAGTTCGACGGGCACGACCTGAAGCTGCTTCTCGACCAGCACGAGCTCGCCGACTGCGTCCGGGTCTGCGACCCCTACCGCTACCACTCAGGGAGCTACGGCGACGAGCACCTCGCGATGGTCTACGCCTCCGCCGACGTGCTCCTCAACCCCGCCCAGGGCGAAGGCTTCGGCGTCTGCCTGGTCGAGGCCCAGGCGTGCGGAACCCCCGTGATCGCGACGAACTTCAGTGCGATGACCGAGCTCTGCGGCGCCGGCGCGCTCGTGGATGGCGAGCCGACCTACACGAGCTTCCAGAGCTGGCAGCTCTCCCCCTCGACCGACGCGATCCTCGACGCGCTCGAGCACCAGTACGCCCTACCCGTCGACGAGGCCGCCGCGCAGCGCGCCCGCGCTCGCGACTTCGCGCTCTCCTACGACGCAGACCACGTCACCGACACCTACTGGGCGCCGGCACTGAAGCGGATCGCCGAACGGGTCGGCCTGTGACGACGCAGCCCGACGGCTTCGACGTCACACTGGCCGACGAAGCCTCCTGCGTGCCGCGACCCGGCCGATAGTCGCCGCCATGCCAACCGTCGATTTCAACGCGCTCCAGGCGGCCGGCCAGCCGACGGCGGTGACGCTGCGAAACGACACGAGCGACGCTGCCGCGGCCGTCACGAGCGACTTCTCGCAGTTCGACTCGGTCATCCTCGAGGCCGTCCTCGAGACCGACTTCAGCGGCGGCGCGATCCAGCTCGTCGTCGAGCATTCCTCCGACCAGGTGACCTGGACGACCGCGGCGACCTTCACCGCGACCGGCGA
>DASZLW010000454.1:0-4480 GCA_035552175.1 Gaiellaceae bacterium
TGCAGCCCCGAGTGCATCGCGGCCCCCCCGAGCTCGGAGATCATGATGTGCGCCGTCTCCTCGACGACGAGCTCGGTGCCGCGCTCGCCCAGGATCGACAGCGCGATCTGGTTCGCCATCGTGGCCGTCGGCAGGTACACCGCCTCGGGCTGGCCGAGGAACACCGCGGCGCGCTGCTCGAGCGCGATCACCGTCGGATCCTCGCGGCGCTGCTCGTCGCCCACCTCGGCCTCCGCCATCGCGGCACGCATCCCCGGCGACGGCTTCGTCTGCGTGTCGGAGCGCAGGTCGATCACGCCGACCAATCTATCCACGCGCGGTGCCCCCGACCGTCGCCCGACCGGCCGGCGACCGGCTCCGCGCCCCGTACTATTCGGCCACGGTGTACACCCCGAGGCACTTCGGCGTCGGCGACGACGACACGGCGAGCTTCCTGCCGACGATCGAGGTCGCCGATCTCGTGACCGTCACCGAGTCGGGGCTCGTCGCCACGTTCCTGCCGCTGATCTTCGACGCGGGCCACGGCTCGCTGCTCGGCCATGTCGCGCGCAAGAACGACCAGTGGAAGCTGCCGGCGATCGGCGAGGCGCTCGTGATCGCCCATGGCGAGGATGCGTACGTCAGCCCAGGTTGGTATGCGAGCAAGGCGGAGCACGGACGCGTCGTGCCCACCTGGGACTACACGACGGCTCACGTCTACGGCGAGCTCCGTGTGCATGACGACGCGGCCTGGGTCGAGGACCTCGTCCGCCGGTTGACGCTCCGCCACGAGACCGGCCGTTCGGCGCCGTGGAGCGTCGACGATGCTCCGGAGAAGTTCCGCGAGGGCCAGTTTCGCGCCATCGTCGGGATCGAGCTGGCGATCGGCCGGGTCGAGGCCAAGTTCAAGCTGAGCCAGAACCGGAGCCAGGCCGACATCGACGGGGTCGTCGAAGGCCTCGTCGGCGACGGCTTGCCGCAGGTCGCCGCTGCGGTAGAGCGCGCCCGTCCGGCTCCCTAGCGGACCGACGTTCCCGGTCGGTCCACCGGCTTCCGATGCCTACCGGCGGCGCGTGCGAACCGCGGGAAGCCGAGCCTCCCGCCCGCCCGTCAGGCCGCCCGGCCTGAGGATCAGGACCGCCGACATCACGACTCCGATCGTCACGAGGCGGGTTCCCGTCGGCACGTGGAAGTGGAAGCCGATGTGCACCCCTTGCTCGGCGTCTGCGAGGAACGAGTTCAGCGCGCTGATCGCGAGCGCGCCGATCACTGCCCCCCAGAGGCTCGAGACCCCGCCGACGACGAGCATCGCGAGGCTCGTGAACGTCAGCGTGAGGTAGACCTGGTCGGTCGTGATCGAGCCGAGCTCGTGCACGAGCAGCCCGCCGGCGAATCCGGCGAGCGCGCCGCTCAGGACGAATGCCCGCAGCCGCTCGCGATGCACGTCGATCCCGGCCGACTGCGCCGCATGCGGGTCCTCCCGTGTCGCGCGCAGGCGCCGGCCGTACCTGCTCCGCGCGTAGGCGAACGCGATCGCGATCGCGATGAGCGCGCCGACCGCGAGTGTCCAGATCCCGCTCTCCGGCACGAGCGAGAGCGAGGTCGCCCCCGGCCCGATCTTCTCCCAGTAGCCGAGCACGTTGTCGGTGATCCCGAGCACGGCGAAGGTCGCGATCCCGGCCGGGAGGCCCGAGAGGCGCATGAGCGGGATGCCGACGAGGAGCGCGAACACGCCCCCGGCCGCCGCCGCGAGCGCCAGTGACGGGATCGTCGAGACGTGCGTGTGCCGCAGGAACGGATACATCGTCGGGATCACGAAGTCCTTCTGCGTGGCGCCGAGCGTGAGGATCCCGGAGAGGTACGCGCCGACCGCCACGAAGCTGATGTGCCCGAACGAGATCACGCCCGAGTTGCCGATGAAGACGTAGAGGGCGACGACGATCGCGACGCTCACGAGCGCGTCGCCGAACTCGAGCTGCCGTACCGCACCGAGCCGGGAGCCGAGGAGCGCCGCCGCGAGCACGAGGGCCATCGGCGCGAGCAGCGCCGTCGACGCATCGAGCCGCGCTCTCACACGCGCTCCGCGAGCGTCCCGCGCGGCCCGGCGAAGAGGCCGCCCGGGCGGAGGAGCAGGACGAGGATCACGATCCCGTAGATGAACGACGGCAGGTAGACGCTGTTCGCCGACGGAAGCTCTGAGCCGACGAGCGAGGTCGCAAAGCCGATCCCGAAGCCGCCGAGCGTCGCCGTCCACAGCCGGTCGAGCCCGCCGACGACGACGCCGACGAGCGCGAAGATCGTCACCTGGACGCCGAAGTCGGGCGTCGCGAGCGGCGACTGGACCGTGAGCAGCACCGCGACCGCGGCGGCAAGCATCCCCGAGTAGAGGAACGAGAGGGCGATCACCCGGTTCGCACGGACGCCGAGCAGCCGGGCGGTGCGGAAGTCGGCCGCCGCCGCGCGGATCTGGATGCCGAGCATCGTGCGCTCGAGGAGGAGCGCCGTGATCCCGAGGAGCACGCCCCCGGTGACGAGCGCGACGATCGAGATCCACCGCACGTCGAGCGAGCCGATCGAGAAGGTCGTATTGAGCCCACCGAGGGCGCCGGAGGCCTTCCCGCGCGACCCGAAGGCGAGGAAGTACACGTTCTGCAGCAGGTAGCTGACGCCGAAGCTCGCGACGAGCATCGTCGCGGGCGAGCTGCCACGGAGCGGCCTGAACGCGAGCTCCTGCAGGAGCGCGAGCCCGCAGCACACGCCGAGGCAGGCGAGGATCGCGACGATCGCCGGCTGCCCCGAGAGGTAGCCGAGCGTGTAGGCGCCGGCGGTGATCAGCTCCCCGTAGGCCAGGTTGACGAGCCGCATCACGCCGAACACGAGCCCGATCGCCAGCGCGACGACCCCGTAGACGGCACCGAGGGCGACCGCGTCGATCACCGACTGCAGGAAGGAGCTCACGAGAGGTAGGCCTGCGTGAGCCGCGCCGCGAGCTCGTCCGGGGTTCCGGCGTCGGCGGAGGTCAGCGTCAGGCGGAGCTCGGCGTTCGACAGGACGTGCGTCCGGTCGGCGAACGAGACGGCGAGAAGCCCGCGCTGCTCGACGAGCAGGATCGTGACGCCGTGGTCGCGTACCTGCCCGAGCGTCTCGAAGAGCGAGTCGACGGTCGTCGGCGCGAGTCCGAGCGACGGCTCGTCGAGGAGCAGCACGTCGGGGCGCGCGACGAGCGCCCGCGCGATCGCGAGCTGCTGCTGCTGACCGCCCGAGAGGAGCCCCGCCTTGCGGCGCGCGAACTCCTGGACGATCGGGAAGAGGCCGTGCACCCAGTCGAGATCGGCGGCGACTCCCTCGCGCGAGCGGCGTGCGGAGAGCCCGAGCCGCAGGTTCTCCTCCACGGTCAGGCCGCCGAAGATGTGCCGCCCCTCGGGGACGAGCGCGATCCCTGCGCGTGCGACGTCCTCGGGCTTCCCGCGGAGATGCTCCCCACGAAGCAGGATCTCGCCGCCGGCGAGCGGCACGGAGCGCATGATCGAGTGGAGGGTGGTCGTCTTACCGGCGCCGTTCGGCCCGATCAGCCCGACGATCTCGCCTCTGTCGAGAGCGAGGCTCAGGTCGCGAACGGCCGGAACCGACCCGTAGCGCACCTCGACCGAGCGGAGCTCGAGGACGGGAGCGTCAGGCATGCGCACCTCCACCGACGCCGAGGTAGGCCGTCGCCACCTCGGGATTCGCGCGGATCTCGGCCGGCGTGCCCTGAGCGAGGGTGCAGCCCCGATCGAGCACGTGCACGCGGTCGCACACCTCCATGATCAGCGCGACGTTGTGGTCGATCAGCAGCACGCCGGCGCCGAACTCGTCGCGGACCGAACGCACGACGGCTGCGAACGCCGGGATCTCGCCCTCGTGGAGCCCCGCGGCAGGCTCGTCCATCAGCACGAACCTCGGCCGGAGCGCCAGAGCCCTCGCCACCCCGAGGCGGCGCTCGTCCCCATGCGGAAGCACCGCCGCCCGCTGGTGGGCGCGCTCCGCGAGCCCGAGCAGGTCGAGCAACTCGGCCGCACGCCGGCGCGCCTCTCCGGGCGAGGCGCCGACCCCGAGTGCCGCGACCTCGACGTTCTCGCGCACGGTGAGCTCGCGGAAGAGCCGCCCGTGCTGGAAGGTCCGCGCGAGCCCTGCCCGGCCCCGCCGGTGCGGCGGCCATCGGGTGATCTCGCGGTCGCCGAGCTCGATCCGCCCGGAAGACGGCAGGTCGAACCCGGTGAGGAGGTTGACGAGCGTCGTCTTCCCGGCCCCGTTCGGGCCGATCAGGCCGACCACCTCGTCCGGGCCGAGATCGAGGTCGACGTCCTGCAGCGCCTGCAGCCCCTGGAAGGAGCGGGAGACGCCGAGGGCCCGGAGCGAGCCGGGCCCTCGACGTGGTTCTGCAACAGCCGTCAACTGTCAGTGGATGTTCGGGATGACCTGCGCGGTGTGCTCGCCCACGACCTTCGCGACGTTGTTGTTC
>DASZLW010000455.1:0-5177 GCA_035552175.1 Gaiellaceae bacterium
CCGCGTCCTTCGCCCGCACGCGCGACCGCTATTTCCTCTACCGCGCAGGAGCCGAGACCGTAGGGCATCTCGCGGAGTGGACGGGACGGGTCCCGTGAACGACCTCACGGTCGTCGTGCCGGTGTGGGACGACTACGTCCGGTACCTCCCGCGGTGCCTCGCCGCGGTCCGGGCCCAGAACGTCGGGCCGAGGATCCTGATCGTCGACAACGGGAGCACCGTTCCGATCCCTCCGCAGGCGCCGGATGTCGAGGTCGTTCGGCTGAGGTCGCGCCTCACGGCGGGTGCGGCGCGAAACGCGGGGCTCGCGCTCACCGAGAGCCCGTTCGTCGTCTTCGCGGACGCCGACGACACCGTCCTTCCCGGCACCTGGGGCTTCCTGCTCGGGCGGCTGCGGGCCGATCCCGGTCTCGTCGCCGCCGCGGCGCAGCTCTGGTGGATCGACGGCTCGACGGGCGAGCGACGGCCGGCGAGCAGCCCGCGGCCGCACGTCTACACGCATCTGAACGGCAGGAGGCGGCTGTTCTCGCTCTACATGGCGTTGCGCATGGCGCTGCCGACGACGACGGTGACCGTCTTCCGGACGGAGGCGGTGAGGGACGCCGGCGGCTACGGGAACTCCGAGGTCGCCGAGGACTGGGCGCTCGCCGCGGCAGTCTCGCTCCGCGGGCGGATCGAGCAGCACGCCCGTCCCGGAGCCGACGTGCTCGTTCATCGGGGCTCGCTCTTCAACAGGCCGCTCAGCAGGCACCAGGTGAGCGGCGGGATGCGCGAGCTCCGCCGGAGGCTCGGCGCCGATCCGCGCACGCCTGGCTGGCTGCGGCTCCTGCTCGGCCCGATCGGCGCCTTTCACGAGCTGAAGGCGATCGCGAACGCCCTCCGGCCGGCGTTCGCGGGGACGGCGCGCCGGTGACCGAGATCACCGTCGTGATCCCGGTGTGGGACAGCTACTGCGAGAAGCTCGCCGGCTGTGTCGACGACGTCCTGCGCCAGGACGCCGTCGTCGAGATCGTCGTGGTCGACAACGCAAGCGAGGTGCCGCTGCCGCAGCTCCCACCCGGTGTCCGGGTTGTGCGACTCGACGAGCGGGTCTCCGTCGGGGCAGCCCGGAACCTCGCCGTCGCGGAGGTGAGGACCCCGTACGTGGTGTTCGCGGACGCCGACGACCGGTTGCTCCCGGGAACACTCTCGTTCCTGCTCGAGACGTTGCGGGGCAGGCCGGATGCCGTCGCCGCCGTCACGAAGCAGGTGCTCTGGGACCCCGAGACCGGGGAGCGGAGCTCGACGAGCCGCTCGCCCCGCCCGATCGTCTACGGCATCGCTCCGTTCCGCCGGCTTCTCGCGCTCTGCGCGATGCGGTTCAACATCTTTCCGATCGTCGGCTGCGCGGCCGTGCGAACGGAGGCGATGCGGGCGAGCGGGGGCTTCGGCGACGCGAACCTCGGCGAGGACTGGGAGCTCTGCGCGGCCCTCGCGTGGCGCGGGAAGATCGTGTTCTCGCGGCGCCCGGGCCGGCTGTACGCAGTCGTGGACGGATCGCTGTGGCACCGCTCCCACGATCGCCGGGCCTTCGAGGAGCAGTACGAGCGCTTCCGCCTGCGACTCTTCGCCGATCCGGCCGTCCCGCGCTGGGCCCGGCTCGTCCGCCCATTGCTGGCACGCCTCCACGGCCGCGACCTCGACAGGATCTTCCGGAGCGGCGCCTACGACCCACGTCCCGACGCAGGCGCGGCGATCGTCGAGTAGGAGCCCCCGAAACCGGCCGCCGGATTCGAGAGATGCAAATTTTCCGCGCCCGCGGATGATTTCGCTCGCGAATGGGCATACATCGACCATGGCAACCTCGGCGGCGATCACGATCAGCGCGGCGCTCGTGATGATCTTCGCGGGCATCGACAAGAAGATGTTGAGCTGGAAGACGACCAAGCGGTCGTGTCAGACATGCGGTCGAGTCGACCGCTACAACTGCGCCTGCCGCCGCTGATCCGCCTTCCCGCGGCGCATCTCGCGGCGAAGGGAGGATCTGGTCGGACGATCAGCTGTCGCCGAGCTCGGCGCGGCGATCGTGGAGCGAGCGAAGCTTCTCCTCCAGTTCGTCCGCAAACTCGGCGATCCGCCGTTGCCGCGCCCGGACGAGCTCGAGCTGGCGCTCGACCAGCGGGATCGCCTCGCTGACGATCCGCTGCCGCTCGGCGTCGGTCGGGTCGTCGTCCCACTGCTCGCGCAGATCCGAGCGCGCCTCGTCCGCCTCCGCAAGAGCGCAGAGGTCCTCGAGGGTAAGCCCGAGAAGCTGTCGCAGCTCGATCAGCCGCTGCAGCCGCGCGACATCGGCCTCGACGTAGAGGCGTTGCGCGCCCTTGCTGCGCTCGACCGCCCCGCCGAGCAGGCCGAGCTCCTCGTAGTAGCGGATCGTCCGCGTCGAGACGCCGAGACGTTCCGCGACCTCGCCGATCCGGTACCCGCGTTGCCCGACCGGGACGCTCATTCCGCAGCCACCGCCTGGTCGCGCCAAGCACCGTCGAGCGCCTCGAGGAGGACGTCGCTGCTCTGGGCGCCGGAGACTCCGTACCGCTCGTCGATCGCGAAGAACGGCACCCCGTTGATCCCGAACCGCCGTGCCCGCTCCTCGTCGGCGCGCACCTCCGCGGCAAAGCGATCCGTCGCGAGCACCTCCGCCACCCGCTCCGGCGGGAGGCCGGCCTCGACCGCGAGCCGCTCGAGCACCTCCGGATCGCCGATCGCGAGGCTCTCGGTGAAGTAGCCGCGCAGGAACCGTTCCTTCACGCGATCCTGGAGCCCAAGCTCTGCGCCGAGGTGGATGAGCCGCTGTGCGTCGAAGCTCGAGCCGCCCTGACTGCGATCGAGGTGATACTCGAGCCCCTCGGCCTCGGCGAGCGCGGTCAGCCGGGCCCAGGATGCGGCGACCTGCTCCTCGCTCATCCCGTACTTCGCCGCGAGATGCCCGGCTGCCGAGCCTTCGCGACGCCGCGGAGCGTCCGGATCGAGCTCGAAGCTCCGCCAGACGACCTCCACCTCGTCGCGGTGCTCGAACCGGGCGAGAGCCGATTCGAAGCGGCGCTTCCCGACGTAGCACCACGGGCACACGACATCCGACCAGATCTCGACCCGCATCAGGCTCTCCTCGCTCTCGTGGAAACGGTCTCGTCGACGCCGGCGACCGTCTGCGGCTCGACCGCTGCGAGCCCCTCGAGCCCTCCGGCGGGAATCGCGAGCTCCGGCTCCAGATGGTGGTACTTCCCACCCCGCAGGAGCGAGGCGAGGGCCGCGACGAGACAGGCGGCGATCGCGAAGACGAACGCGTAGACGAGCGCCGTGTGGAACGGGCCCGAGATCAGATGGGGGAAGAAGCGCTGCCCCGTCAGCGTGTGCGCCTGGGCGGGCGTCAGCGAGTGGAGCACGTGCGGGCCGAGGAGCGTCCGCACCGGGTTGTAGCCGAGGAACGAGGCGAAGAGCGTCGAGACCGGCGGAAGCTGCGCGACGCGGGTGGCGGCCGCTCCGGGAACGCCGTTCGCGACGAGGCCGTTGTGAAGCGCTGCCGGAAGCCCGGACGAGAGCCCGACGATCATCAGCGAGAAGAACACGCCGATCGAGAGCACGCTCGCGGAGCTCGTGAACGTCGCGAGCATCCCGGCTCCGGCGCCGCGCTGGGGGGCGGGCAGGCTGTTCATCACCCCGGCGCTGTTCGGCGAGGTGAAGAGGCCCATCCCGATCCCGTTCAGGAGCAGGATCAGCGCGAACCAGACGTAGGAGAAACTGACAGGGAGCACGATCAGCAACCCGAAGCTGAGCGCGGCGATCAGCATCCCGCCGGTCGCGAACGGGCGCGCACCGAAGCGATCGGACAGGTACCCGGACGCCGGGCCGGCGACGAGGAGGCCGGCGATCAACGGCAGCATGTAGATCCCGGCCCAGAGCGGGGTCTGCGAGAACGCGTAACCGTGCTCCGGGAGCCAGATGCCCTGCAGCCAGATGATGAGGATGAACTGGAGCCCGCCGCGGCCCATCGCGGCGAGCAGGCCGGCGAGGTTGCCCGCGCTGAACGCCCGGATCCGGAAGAGGTCGAGGTGGAACATCGGCTCGTCGACGCGCGTCTCGATCACGCAGAAGACCGTGAGCAGGGCGAGGCCGCCGATGATCGTCGAGAGGACGAGCGGCGCCGTCCATCCCATCGTGTGGCCGCCGTAGGGCTGGATCCCGTAGGTGATCCCGACCATCACCGAGACGAGACCGAGCGCGAAGGTCGCGTTCCCCCACCAGTCGATCCTCGCGGCCCTGCGAACGCCGAGCTCGCGGAGGCTGCGATACGACCACACGGTCGCGAACACGCCGATCGGCACCGAGACGAGAAACACGAGCCGCCATGCCACCGGTGCAAGCAGGCCACCGAGCACGAGGCCGATGAACGACCCGGCGACCATCGCGATGCTGTTGACCCCGAGTGCGAGCCCGCGCTCGTTCGGCGGGAAGGCGTCAGTGAGGATCGCGCTCGAGTTCGCGAAGACGAGCGCGCCCCCGACACCCTGCCCGACGCGCATCAGGATCAGCCACAGCGCACCCGCGCTGCCGTGCATCCACGTGACCGAGAGCAGGATCGAGAAGACCGTGAAGACGGCGAACCCGAGGTTGAACATGCGAACGCGGCCGTAGATGTCGCCGAGCCGCCCGAGGCTGACGAGGAGCACTGCCATCACGACGAGGAAGCCGAGGATCAGCCAGAGCAGGTAGCTCGTGTTCCCCGGCTTCAGCGGGTCGACACCGATGCCGCGGAAGATGTCGGGGAGCGCGATCAGCAGGATCGACGAGTTGATCATCGCGAGGAGCATCCCGAGCGTCGTGTTCGAGAGCGCGACCCACTTGTATTCCAGCTTCATCGATCCTCCGCCTCCGATATTCGTGCTCTCACCGATAATCGAACCGCCGACACCAGAGCCGCCCGAGCCGCCCGAAACCCACGGCCAATCTCTACTATTGACGTTAACGTCAACTTTATCACGGAGCGGCCGATGACGGTCTGGACGATCGCCTCGCAGGAAGGAACTCCCGGCCATCGCGTCGCAGCGGAGCTCGCCTCCGCCGCCCAGGTCCCGTTCTACGACCGTGGCGGACTGGCCGAGCTCGGCCGCGCGGCAGGGATGGAGCTTCCGGATCTCGAGAAG